>MUCK01000053.1 GCA_002816705.1 SAR202 cluster bacterium Casp-Chloro-G4 | reverse complement strand
CAGCCCGCCCACGAAGCTTGTGATTAGCAGCACGATGAACACGGGGGATAGCGCCATGCCGACCAGGCCGACGGAGACCCATATGTTGCCGCCCAGCAGCAGCCAGAACTCCCCCATGCTCTCAGCCATGAATCCCGCAGGGATCTGTAGCACACCGGACGCGCCGCTGAATATGGACCGCAGAAGGCCGACTTCTGTAAACGTCAGCCCCATGTCCTCCTCAATTAGGAGAAGCAGCGGGTACAGCAGCGCGAAGTAAAGGTCATTCCAGATGTGCATAATCGAGCCGAAGTAAAGCGTTCGGCGCGACTGCGAGGCATGCGTGATGAATCCGAGCATGCCGGGCATTATACACTTTTCGCTACTGGATTCTAGAAACCTCTGTAGGACATCACCTGTTCGGCGCCGTCGGTCACGATCTCCAGGAGGGCTGGTTGACCGGACCGGGTTACGTCCGCTGAACGCTGAATGGCCGCGATGATTTCGCCCGGCTGGTCCACGCGCTCGCTGTAGCAGCCCATGGCCTCTGCCATCTTCACGAAGTCGCCGCCTGTGGTCTTGGTGTTGTACAGCTCATGCGCCGTTGGGAAGCGGTCCGCTGTATAGATGCCCATGGTCGAGTTATTCAGGATGATGGTCAGAATTGGGAGGTTCTCTCGGACGGCAGTTTCGATGTCCATGCCCACCATGCCGAAGCCATAGTCTCCAATGACAGCAATGGCCAGCTTGTCCGGCTCAGCCATCTTGGCCCCCATGGCAACACCCAGGCTGTACCCAAGCTGAGTCGACTTGCCCCAGCCGATGAATCCCCTGGGCGAAACGGTCTCGTAGAAGGGCATCATCTGGTCGCGGGGGCTGCCGGAGTCGTGCACTACGATGGTGTTCTTGCGGTCCACCGCCTTCATAAGGTCGTTGATGGCCCGGTAGGGGTTGATTGGCGTGGCTTCCGAGTTGAGCCTGGGCGTCCACTCCTTCATCCACTCGTCCTTAACGGCCTTGATTTCAGTGGCGAAGTCCGGCCTGTCGGCGCGCTCTCGGCCCTGCGATTTCAGCGTGGCCTTAACCTCGTCGATGAGCTGCCTTAGCACCAGCTTGGCGTCGCCAATTACAGCGTGGTCTGTGGTGTAGTCTTTGTTTATGTCGTCCTGGTCGTTGGTGATGTGTACCAAAATCTTGTCGTCGAACAGGTCGGCCCCGTAGTGAATGCGGGTAAAGCTACAGCCCACACCAAAGATTACGTCTGCATGGTTGATGAAGTGGACCACCATACCCGTGGTGGTGCTGGATCTGGCGCCCAGAGCCAGTGCGTGGCCCTCCGGGAAAACGCTCTTGCCTGCCATGGTCGTCATAACAGGCGTCTGCGTGAGCTCGGCAAGCTCCATAAGCTCGTCCCAAGCTTCAGCATAAAGTACGCCTTGGCCGGCCTGAATCACAGGGCGGTTGGCAGACAGTAGAATCTTGGCGGCCTCCTGAACGTCCTGAGGGTTGCCTGCAGACATATACGGCTTCACCGGTAAGTACTTGTAGTCCATATCCGGTATCTCGCCTCGCAGGATGTCCGTGGGTATCTCCAGCAACACCGGGCTGGGACGTCCCATGCGTATCTGGCTGAAGGCTCGGCGCATGTCGTGAACGATGCGCTCGGGCATGTCCAGGCGGCCTACCCACTTGGTAACCCCCTCGTAAGTTCGGCTCGGACTGAACGTCGGATGGACTCCTGTTCGGCCTCGGGGAGCGGCCGCAGGTAGCAGAAGTATAGGCACCGAGTCGGCGTAGGCGTGGGCTATGCCGGCAAAGGCGTTCTCTGCGCCCGGTCCCGCCTGCATGGAGAACACACCTGTGCGCTTGCCGTTGGTAACGCGCGTGTACCCGTCGACCATGTTGACGCCGACGCGCTCCTGCCTGAAGATCATGGGCCGTATGCCAACCTTGGCGGCGGCCTCCTCCAGTGAGTTGAAGGGTATGATGCCCATGAAGTCGATACCCTCTTGTTTGAGAATCTGAGCTATTAAATCAGCGCCTGTCATGTTATTTCCTTTCGAGTTGGAGTAAGGTCTTGGCGGTCGCGTCGTCAGGCCGGCCTCGAGGCACTTGGAATCTCTTGGCCCAAGCTTAAAAGTCACTGTTTGGGCGATTATACAACAGGCTACGTCTACCGGCACAGGCGCGGAAACTAAGACGGCTGACGATCTACGGGACGTCTCACGATAACCTCACACGGTCGTTGGATTCCTCATGCTATATTCACTTGGATTAGTAGAAAATAGTACGGCTATGAGAAACAGTTTGTTGATGGAGCCAATTAGGTCACAAAACGGCGTTGAGCCAGCAAGCCCCATCGTGCGCCTGGAGAACGCCTCCAAAGTTTACGAGGTGGGCGACACGGTGATACGCGCCCTGGACGATGTCAGCCTCGACATCGCCAAAGGGCAGTTCGTCGTTATCCTGGGACCCAGCGGCTCGGGCAAGACCACACTTCTCAACATGATTGGCGGTCTAGACACCTGCACCAGCGGCAACGTATGGGTCGGCGACCAGGAGGTAACCAGCCTTGGCGAGAAGGCCCTGACTCAATTTCGACGGCATCAGGTTGGCTTCGTCTTTCAGTTCTTCAACCTGGTGCTTACTCTCACGGCTCGGGAAAACGTTGAGATGGTAGCCGACCTGGTGGGTAACGGGGCCAATGCCGGGGCCGCGCTTCGAGACGTGGGTCTGGGGGAGAGGGCCGACCACTTCCCAAACCAGCTATCGGGTGGCGAGCAGCAGCGTGTGGCCATCGCCAGGGCTTTGGCAAAGGCGTCTCCGATCCTGCTTTGCGACGAGCCTACCGGCGAGTTGGATTACGAGACCGGAAAGATGATTCTGGACGTTATGCGTCGCATCAACAGGGAAGAACACAAGACCATAATTATGGTCACGCATAACGCCGCCGTAGGGCGCATGGCGGACCGGGTTATTCGCATGCGTAGCGGCAAAATTGTTCAGGACGACATTATCGATAATCCTGTTTCGGCCTTCGAGTTGGAGTGGTGAGCCATGCGCTATGCCATAGTCCGTCTGCACTCCCCCCGGAGCCTGCCCTGGCTTGCGGCGCTGAGTAGTCCCCTTAACGTCAAGATAGCAAGGGACATCTGGAGGGCCAAAACCCTTTTCATCACCATTGTGGCCCTCTTGGCCCTGGGTATCGGAATATTCGTCGCTATGTTCTCATCCTTCCTCAACGTGGAAAGGTCCGAGAACTACGTTTATGAAGAGCAGAAGTTTCCCGACGCCTTCTTCTATGTCCCTAATATTCCGGTAAGGGCCGTTGATTGGATAGAAGACCTTGACGGCGTGACGGCGGCAGAGGGGAGATACGTCCAGGATATGATTGTCCGGCAACCGGATGATCCTGGCGAATCCATTGCGGCCAAACTCATAAGCCTACCGGATAAGGGTGAAACGGATATCAACCGGCTGGTCATACGCGAGGGGGAATACCTGCGTGACGGAGACGGGCGTTTTGCGCTTGTAGATAAACTTTTCGCCGACTACTACGAGATGGAAGTAGGCGACAGCCTGTCCATGAGCTATCAGGGTGTGGACAGAAAATTCAAGATGGCTGGCACCTTCACCAGTCCAGAGTTCCTTTGGAAGACCAGAGGGGGCGCTGAGCTCTACACGTCGCCAGGAGACTTTGCACTGATAATAGTGCGCCGCAATGCTGTGGACGAATTCCTGGGCGTTGAAGGGTATGTTAACGAGGTAACGGTTCTATTCGAGGCGGATGCGGACCAGGACAAGCTTATCGATGCCATCGATAGGTACCTCGACAGGTACGGCGCGCACGAGATGGTCGAGAAGGAAAACCAGATCAGCTATGCAGCCCTCAAGGCGGACCTGGAGGGCTTCGAGGAGATGGCCATCGCCATTCCAATCCTATTTCTGATTATAACCGTCCTGATTGCATATTCCATGCTGGCAAGAATGGTGCAGAGCCAGCGACCGATCATTGGCCTCATGAGGGCGGAAGGCTTTTCCAGCGGACAGGTCCTACGCCACTACCTGATGTTTCCCATAGTGATCGCGGTTGTCGGCGGTGGGTTGGGAATAGCCTGGGGTGTCTGGGCGGCTGGCGGCTACACCACGCTGTACGTAGAGACGTTGGCCCTGCCGTTCACCATTATTGTTGGGCAGGAACCGGTATTGGTGGTAGCCTTTCTGACTGGTTTGGCGACCTGTATATTGGCGGGGCTGCAACCAGCGCTATCGGCTGCGAGGCTGATGCCCTCTGTGGCCATGCGAAACGGCGAGTCCTCCGCCACCGGCGCAGCCTTTCTGGAGCGACTGATCCCCATGCGAAGGTTGCCCCCGGTATTGCGGCTTACAGTGCGCAATATGGTGCGAGGCAAGTGGCGGACCGTTGCCTCAGTGGTGGGCATTCTGCTTTCAGTCGCCATGGTGACTTCGGTTATGGGAATGTTGGATTCAATCAATTACGCCTTCGATACCCAGTTCGAGGTAGTACAGAAACACGATATCAAGGTGTTGTTTACTGAACCGATGCACCATCAAAAGGTGGATGTGTTTGAGGCATGGCCGGAGGTAAATAGGGCTGAGCCCATCGCTGAGATTGGCGTTGAACTCATCAACGGAGACCTATCCAAGTACACCGCGATAACCGCTGTTAGGAATGAAGACGTCTTGCTGAGGCCGGAGTACGTGGCCGGGGTGCGACCATTTGAAGAGGATGGCCTCTACATGTCCGAAAACATAGCCCGGGACCTCGGCCTGGTTATTGGGGACAGCGTGTACGTCGAATCTGAAGACTTGGACGAATACTTCACCGTTGTAGGGCTTATCGACTTCCCCATAACCGAAGCCGTCTACATGCCCCTTTCTCAGGCGCGGGTGCTGCTTCGCGGCTCCTACGCCACCGCTGGGCTGATCACGCTGGAGGACCCTTCCTACGCCGACTATGTGGAGGATAGGCTGGAGATGTATCCCTACGTCCTATCCGTAGAGCGAACAGACGATATGCGGAAGGGCTTTGAGGAGCTCATGGAACTGACGTACCTGTTCCTGGGCATCATGATTGCCTTTGGCATGTCCCTGGCTGCCTTTGCCGTCTTTAACACAATAACCCTTAACATCATGGAACGAGGCAGGGAACTGGCAACCATGCGGACCCTGGGGTTCAGTCGATGGCAGGTGGACGGCATACTCACTACAGAGAGCCTGTTGACTGGCTTGTTGGGCATCGTTCTGGGATTCGGCGCAGGCTACCTGATCGAAATATACTTTATGAGAATGATGACATCAGCTGACTGGTACATCGACATCTACATATCTCCGGTGACATTTGTTCTGGTGGGAATCCTCACGGGCATCGTAATTATGCTGTCTCAGATACCCGGCATGCGTTCGCTTCACCGGCGCAACCTGGCGGAGGCCACCAAAGAACGCGCCTCTTGATATTCTTGGGTAAAAGGCCCTGGGCATTCCGGTAGGCCAGGACTGAATTTGGGCAATCGGCGAATGCTTATGAGGCCAGACCGTCTACTGGTCGTTAACGACCAGTTCCCTGATGGCATTCACGCTGCCCATCAGGCCTGAGAAGCCATCGAATGTCAGGGATTGGGCTCCATCGCATTTTGCCATGTCTGGATTCGGATGCACCTCGATGATGAGCCCGTCCGCGCCCGCCGCTGTTGCGGCCATAGCCATCGGCTTAACCATGAAGGCGCGCCCCGTGGAATGGCTTGGGTCGGCCACAATGGGCAAATGGCTCAGGCTGCGCACGGCAGGAATGGCATTCAAGTCAAAGGTGTTCCTGGTGAAAGTCTCGAACGTCCGGATGCCTCGTTCCGTAAGGATGACCTGGTGATTGCCCTTTGCCATCACGTACTCCGCTGCCAGAAGCCAGTCCTCGTAGGAGGCTGACATGCCGCGCTTCACCATAACAGGCTTGTCCGTCATGCCGACCTCGTCCAAAAGCGAATAGTTCTGCATGTTGCGGGCACCCACCTGCAAGACGTCCGCGTACCTGGCCACGAGATCGACGTCTTTTGGAGACATCACCTCGGTAATGATGGGCATGCCTGTTTCGCTGCGTGCCGACGACAGAATCTTCAGGCCGTCCTCGAACATACCTCGGAAGCTGTAGGGAGACGTTCGGGGCTTGAAAGCGCCTCCGCGCAGTACCTTCGCGCCCGCCTCTTTCACTGCTCTTGCCGTAGCTACCGTCTGCTCTTCGCTTTCCACTGCGCAAGGCCCTGCAAATACGGTGAAGTGGCCTGCTCCAATGGGGACCCTCGAATCGCCGATGTAGACCACGGTGTCCTTTTCGCTAAACTCGCGGCTGGCCAGCTTGTAGGGCTTTGATATGCGGAACACCTCTATGACGCCCGGCATCACGGTAAGTTCGTCCTGGAGTTCTTCGTAAACTTCGCCGAGCACGCCGATGACGGTGCGCTCCACGCCCTCATTGAGCTGGGAGCTTAGACCACGCTTGCGTATGTGGGCTATCACATTTTCGACGTTCTCGTGGGCGGAAAGGTGGGCCATTACGACGATCATGAAACCTACTCCTTTGGCACAGCTAATGACGGAGATCGTATGATTTCATAATATGCGCGGCCGGGGATAAACGGTAGGCCTGGTCGGGAGTGTTAGAAGGGACAATATCGGGCCAGGCGAAGGGAAAGTGCCTAAGCCCGATATGCGAAATTAGTCTTCGACGCCTCGGGACCTCAGATGCTCTGCGCCTTGCTGGTAGATATTCGTCAACTCTTTCGCGGGCTTATCGGTGTTGATGAGAATAAGGACTCGGACGCACAGCGGCGGAGCGTCCGGTACGTTTATCTCGCTCGCGCCCATGAGGGCCACGTAGGTCCAGCCCATTAGTCTGGCGGCGGCGGCCGGGAACTCCGCGTTCAGATCGGGAGTGGCTGTGAAGAAGGCGGCCGCCACGTCGTTTGGGTCGATGTCGTTAGCCTCGATAAGCGCCTCCAGCAACGCTTTCGTCGCGCCCAGAACGTCGTCCCTGGTGTTTGTGTTGGCGGTTGTGGCTCCGCGGATGCCTCTGACCTTTGTCATATGCCTACTTTTCTGCCCCTTGTTAAGTTGTTTATCTTTTGCATCCAGGACTTACTAGTCCGTGCCTCGAAGGCTCTTTATGAAGTCTTTGGCGACCTGCACCGCCTGCTCCAGCGGCGCTTCGTCTATGGCGTTAAGCATGGCACTAGCAACCACGGCACCGTCGGCGAACTGTCCGATCGCCTCCACATGCTCTCGTGTGGAGACGCCGAAGCCAACAAGAATTGGCAAGTCAGTGTGCATTCGTATGGCGCTGACCAGTTCGGATACTCCGCCCGATATAGTCTGGCGCGCGCCGGTGACTCCCGTAATGCTCACGCAGTATATAAAGCCCTTCGCGCGTTTGCAAGCCTGTGCTATGCGCTCCGCTGTGCTCGTGGGGGCCAGCAGCGGGATTAAATATATGCCTTGCTTTTCAAGAATATCGATGTAGAGTTCTGCCTCCTCAGGTGGCAGGTCCGGGATGATGATTCCATCCAACCCCGCCTCTGAGGCATCCTTGGCGAACTGCTCAAAACCGTGGTGCAAAAACGGGTTAAGGTAGCCCATGAATATGAGAGGAGAGTCCACACCATCCCTGCGAAGGCTACTGACCATGCTGATGGCAGTATTCAGATTGGCCCCTTGCTCTAGCGCGCGGAAGCTAGTCATCTGTACAGTGGGGCCGTCGGCCACCGGATCGCTGAATGGCACGCCCAGTTCCAGCATGTCGCCTCCAGCCTCCAAAACGGCTTTCGCCAACTGCTCGGAAGTCGCCACGTCTGGGAAACCTACGGTTACGAATGGCACCAATGCCGTAGCCCCGGCCTTCTTGAGGTCGCCAAGCTTTTCGTCGATTCGATTTGTCATTATGCGGTCTGTCACTTTCAGGCTTGCGAAGTCACCATTAGCGCAAGCAGATTCTGCGCCGCGTGAGCCGTTATTGAAGGCCACAGCGACCGCGTTTTGATGTATAGCCAAGCCAAAAGAATTCCAGTTACGAATATAGGAAGCATCGTCCCTAAATTAAAATGGGCCAACGCAAAAATACCGGCGCTTATAAGCGTAGCCCGGAGCGCCCCCACTACCGGCAGCATCGCCGCAAGGACGAATCCTCTGAAGAATATCTCTTCCGTGAAAGGTCCCCATACGCCTATTACCAGGGTATTCATCAGGCGGGTCCATCCATCTCCCAGCACGTCGTTGCTTATGTCCTGACTGGGGATGAGAAAATCTATGCCCAACAGCGTCACAATGTAGGTGTAGGCCATTGTGACTGCCAAGCTGATGGCCAGGGCAACCCAGGGTAACCACTTGGCTGCGCGCCCAATGGATGGCTGCAACCCCAAGGTGCGCCACGGAACTTTGTATTTTCGTATGCCGAAGAACCAGACCAGTCCTATCAGTAGGCCTTGGAAGATAAATATCGACCATGGGGGTATTACGGCGCTAGTGTCGCTGCTCATACCTACATCGTAGAATTGCGTCGCCACGAAGCCCATCGCAACGAAACCGAACGGAATGGCCGTAGCTATGGTCACATCCCGAATTTTCCAGGGGACGCGGCCTAGCGCCGGTACAAATTGCGGCGTTTGGTTTGGGGATTCTGGCTCAGGCTGTTTCATGCTTCCCGAAGTTTAGCAGAGTGAGACATGCCGGTACAGAAATAATCCACCCTTCACCCAGTGAGCCAGTCTACATCGCCGCTCTGATCCGCAGGATGTTCCTTGGAGGAGTAAACACTGTAACGTTCTTTGGAATTCTTCAGGTCGCCGTCATCGCCGTGTCCGGGATATACGTTAACGCTGTCCTCCAAAGCAAACAGTTTGGTGGTTATGCTTTCCAGGATTTGTTTCAGGTGTTCGGGTGACCTGGTCTTTCCTGGTCCGCCCGGGAAAAGTGTATCGCCTGTGAACAGATGGTTGCCGGTGACTAGGCATGTAGAGCCGTCCGTGTGGCCAGGCGTAAATATGGCCCGGAGCGTGATGGTTCCGGCCTTGACCTCGTCCCCGTCCTTCAGCAGCATGGCAGGCGGTGAGGCCAGAGCGTGGGCGTCTTTATCGCCTATGCCCACCGGCGCGTCGATGGCAGATGTCACGTCGTCGAAACCGAGCAGGTGGTCCTGGTGGTTATGGGTTATCAGAATAGCCTTGACGTTGGTAGTCTTGGCCAGTTCGATCATCTTGTCGGGATCTGCCGGTGTGTCTATCAAGATGCTTTCGTTAGTCTGCGGGCAAACCAACAGGTACGAGTTGTTGCCGTATGGGCCGCACTCTAGCTTATGTATCGTTATGCTGTCGTCTTGAAAGTGAGGTGCCATGGTTTCTCCTAATCGTAATGGAAGTAGTGAGTAGCCCTTCGGGCGGGCCAGTAGGTAAAGCGGATATTTCAGAGATTATATCAGCGCCTGATCTCCGTCAACATGGGAGGGCACTGGTTACTAGTTTACAGTTATTGCTTCTTCGCCCCCACCCCCTCCTGGCAAATCTTGGACTATTCACTAATTACTAAATACTAACCACTCCAAACTACTGATACAATTGTGCCGCCCAACGGGCCTACATCGCACGAAAAGAGGTCAACAGAGATGCCCCAATTCGGAATGACTGTTAAGCAGGACACCGGCGGAAAGCGTCTGGAGTTGCAGTGTGAACATCAGAACGGCCTTCTTTACGTCGTGCCAGGTGAGTCTAGTTGGGTCTGTTCGGAAGAGTTGATGCATGCCCACGCCTTGGCAGGGTTTTTTCGGCAGCTGTTGGAGTTAGACAATGCGGAAGTGAAAGAACTCATGCAGCAGTGGGGCCTCTACTTTCGCACCCGACCCTTGGCATCGCAGGAAGCCGACCACAACGCCGAATCGGGTAGCTAAAGCAAAGAAAAAGCAAGAGCGTAAATGCAAACATGAGTCATCCCGAATTTAGGAAAGTGAATTGGGGTGATGGGGAGAAAGCGAGCCATAGGCGGCTCAAAGCGGACCTGATGCGA
>MUCK01000052.1 GCA_002816705.1 SAR202 cluster bacterium Casp-Chloro-G4 | reverse complement strand
AAGTGGAGGACGCCAGCCATTACGGGCTTGGCGGGCGGCGACTTCGGCAGATTGCTAAGTAAATTCCATGTGGAAGGGGATGCCGTCTTCACGGATTCCAGCTCCCGACTAACGTAAGCGCCAGTGACGGCGTCGCGCCATGACTGATCGCCGGTAGCCAAGAACAGCTGGTTATCCTGTCTCTGGCCCCAAATATTTTCAGAGGCTAGAGTAGCCGAAACAATGTCCCAGGCTGCCTGACTATCGTTCTCAGAGGAGAATTGGAGAGAGGCTCCGACGTTTTCAGTGTTGGAACCCAATATAAGGGTGGCTTTGTCCAAGGAGATAGACTCTGGTATTTCGCTTACTGGTAGACCAACGTTAAAGAGTCCACCGGACACAATGACAGGGGAGCCTGTGTTGAAGTACAGATATCCTCGAGATTCAACTTGAGGCACCTCAGCTTCATTCATGCCTGCCGGCAACAGGGCGTTTCCTGTAAGTGTGGCGGTTTCGCAGCCGGTTGCAACAAATACAAATAGCAGCGCCAAGCTCGTGGCCCAAGCCCTCAACAACCTCGTCTTCCGTTCCACATGCCTGTTAGTAATCATCATTATCTGTACGTTGAGGCGCCGCCCTCAGTCGACGACTACCTTGCGAAGGTCTATTATCTGGTCCCTCAACAGTGAGGCTTTTTCGAACTCCAGGTTCCTGGCGGCCGTCTTCATCTGGGATTCCAGGTCCTTGATTAGCCGCAGGATATCGTCCTTTGGCAGATCTCTCTGAGTGATGTATGGCGTCCTTGTTTCAGCAATGGCCTTTACACGCTCGGTTATGTCGTGGATTGTTTTTTGAATGCCCTGCGGCGTTATGCCGTGTTCGAGGTTATGGGCCTCCTGTATGGTCCGTCGCCGATCAGTCTCGTCGATAGTGCGCTTCATCGAGCCGGTGACAACGTCTGCGTACATGATGACGTGGCCTTCGACGTGTCGCGCTGCGCGTCCTACCGTCTGCGTCAGAGCAGTCTGCGACCTGAGGTAGCCCTCTTTATCTGCGTCAAGTATGGCGACGAGGCTAACTTCCGGCAGGTCCAAGCCTTCCCGGAGCAGGTTGATGCCAACCACGACATCGTATACGCCCAGACGCAGGTCTCGGAGGATCTCGCTGCGTTCCAGTGTGTCGATTTCCGAGTGCAGGTAGTGGACCTTGACGCCCATCTCGCGTAAGAAATCCGCCAACTCTTCGGACATACGCTTCGTCAGCGTAGTTACCAGGCATCGTTGGCCCTTTTCCACGCGCATTCTTATCTGGTATAGCAGGTCGTCGATCTGGCCTTTGGTGGGCTTCACCTCTATCAGGGGATCGATCAGCCCAGTTGGCCGAATAACCTGCGGGATGATTGCCTGTGAGTGCTCATACTCGTATGGGCCGGGCGTCGCAGAGACGTATACGGCCTGATTGACTCGCTCCTCGAACTCGCTGAAATTAAGCGGCCGGTTGTCCAGCGCTGAAGGGAGACGGAATCCGAAGTCCACCAGGGTTTCTTTCCGAGATTTGTCTCCAAAGAACATCCCACGTACCTGGGGCAGTGTCATGTGGGACTCATCGACGAACAGCAGGTAGTCTTCAGGGAAGTAGTCGAGCAGGGTGTACGGTGAGCTACCCGCCTCGCGTCGTGCCAGGTGGCGAGAGTAGTTCTCGACTCCTCCGCAGTAGCCTGTTTCACGCATCATCTCTATGTCGTAGCGAGTGCGGGATTCGATCCGTTCAGCCTCAAGCGGCTTGCCCTGTTCCTTAAACAGCGCTACACGCTCCTGCAGCTCCTCCTCGATGTCCACCATCGCCAGGTCCATCTTCTCCTGGGAGGTCACGAAGTGCTTAGCAGGGTATATCTCTATATCATCTCGTTCGCCCAACACCTCTCCGGTGAGGGGGTCCACCATCATGATGCGGTCTACCTGGTCGCCCCAGAACTCGATGCGTACGCCTACTTCGTCGTACGCGGGCAGGATCTCCATGGTGTCGCCGCGTATGCGGAACTTGCCCCTGGAGAAGTCCATGTCATTTCTCTCGTACTGCATGTCTACAAGTTGGCGCATCAGGCGGCCGCGGTTGCGCTGCTCACCTTTGCGTATGTAGGCGACGAAGCTCTGGTACTCCTCTGGCGATCCCAGGCCGAAGATGCAGGAGACAGAGGCCACTATAAGCACGTCGCGTCGAGTAAGAAGACCGCGTGTTGCGGCGTGGCGGAGCTTGTCCAACTCCTCGTTAACGTCGGCGTCCTTCTCGATATAGGTATCGCTGCGAGGAACGTACGCCTCTGGCTGGTAGTAGTCGTAGTAGCTGACGAAGTACTCAACGGCGTTGTTCGGGAAGAACTCCTTGAACTCCGTGGCTAGTTGGGCTGCCAGCGTCTTGTTGTGGACTAGGACAAGAGTCGGACGCTGCACCTTTTCAACGATGCAGGCCATGGTAAACGTCTTGCCGCTGCCGGTTACACCCAACAACGTCTGATGTGTCATTCCCTTGTTGATGCCCTCGACTGTCCTGTTGATGGCTTCGGGCTGGTCTCCAGTGGGAACAAAGTCTGAGACTATCTCGAATTCAGGCAGTTGGGTGGCCTCCGGGGGCGTATCGCATACCTAATTCTACACCCATATGCCAGTTTGCGTCAGGTAGGAACATGGTGTGTGTGTAGAGGGAATCGGACGGAAATTGGCTAGGCCACTGCAGTCAATGGGCTCACCGGGTACTTGGCCCGCCAAGCGTTGAATCCACCCTCCAGTGCGACCGCCTTTATTCCTTCGGAAATGAGATGTCGCGCCACACGGGCGCTAGTCGCCTCATCCGGTCAAGTGCAGTACGCGACCACCAGCCTGTCAGCGAGGCCCCGATTCGACTCATCGCTGGCCCATTCGAGGACTTGATCAGGCAGGACTCGCACGCTTCTAGGAATCTCTGCGTCATCGTGCTCGAAGGTCGATCTAGAGCGCACGTCCAATATCACAGGAGAGTCCTCGCCGGAAATCATCTCGTTAAGCTCGTCCGGCGTAATGCGGATCAGCTCTGGCTCTTCCGGTCTGAACAGTCCCACGACCGTGCTCTGGCGCTCCTCCGCCAGCGTTTCCTCTGACGCTTTACGGCCGTACCATGCCGTTATAGGTGAAGCGGATGCTCCGTGTATCACCACTGATGCCAGAGCCACGATGCCAACGGTTGCCAGCAGCAGTTCAGCGCCGGGCACCGCCGCCTGGACCACGAGCAAAGCAAGCAGCAGCGAATTTAGCCCTCTTGGGCCGAACCAGCTAATGAAGGCGCGTGCCTCCCAGCTTATATTAGCCTTGACCAGAACAAGGTTAATGACGGACGGTCGAATCACGAAGATTACCAGTGCAGCCAGGATTAGGGCCGGTACCAGCGGGACTGTGTCGATGATGCCAGACAGGACAGCGCCGAACAGGACGAAGGCCAACATCATCATCATTTCGGATGTGACCTCGCCGTAGTCCAGGAAGCAGGTGCAAAGCTTCTGGTTAAGCATTACGACGGCTATGCCCGCGAAGAATGCTCCCAGGAAGCCATCACCGCCAACTATGGTTGCCGACGCGTACGCAGCCAGCACGAGGCCAATCCCAAACAGCGCCTGATGCTCCAGCCGAATGCCCATCTTCTCGTCCACCCGGGACATGCACCATGCGCCTACGACGCCTACGACTGCTCCCATCAGCGGGCCTAGAATCAGCAGTTGGATCAGAAATGGCGCCCACTGTTCCGGGCCTCCTGCTTGCGCGGTGGTTATCGCTATAAGAATCAGCACGACGGGCAAGACCACCAGGTCGTTCGTGCCGCCTTCTAACTTGAGGATTTGCCGCACAGGCCTCGGTATACGGTTGTCGCGGAGGATATCGCGTAATACGACAGGATCCGTGGAGGCAAGAAGCGCGCCGCCTATGAAAGCCATGACCCAGCCAAAACCCAAAATCAAGGCCAGAGGCAGAGCCCCCAGTATTATGATGAGCGCTGTGCCTGGCACCAGAATCAGAAAAGGAATGAGCCAACGTTTGCCCAGTTCCTTGACCTGCAGTTTTACGGCGTCTAGGAATAACACCAGGGCCAGCGTTAGTGTGGCAACGATCTCGAGGATGGCGCTGTGCGGTCCCAGATTCAGCAGGCCGACGCCTCGCTCTCCAAGTACAAAGCCTAACGCTATGAATAGGAAGGGGAACGAAAGTATGGAGCGTTCTACCAGCCCCGAGGCCAAGGCTTTGATGATTAGTACGGTGGCGATGAGGCCGAAGGCGACAACGATTTCTGGTATGGTTTCCTTCGAGAGAAGGGATTATGAGGCGTTATGCTAACACATGCCGGTTTCCGAGATACTATCCAGGAATTCAGTTGGGGCTATGTGTCCTGAAGTGGTTCGGAGGGCGCAGGACATAGTTGGGCAGAAAACTTAGCTTCCGCCTAGCAGCCAGGTGAGGCTGTAGTAACCTGCCAGAGCGAAGGCGGTAACCTTTAGTATCTTGCCGATAGCGACGAACACGAAGAAGCGTGCTAATGGATACCGGACAGTGCCGGCCCACAGACCTGCCACTTCAAAAGGTCCGGGTATCGTAGCGAACAAGAATAGCGAAAAGCCTCCCCAACGCATTGTGAATCTCTGGAGCTTGTTAAAGATGCGCCCGCCCTTGAATCGCTGGCCCGTCTTTGCGCCCACTGCGTAGCCGGTCAACTCGCCAATAGCGGAACCTATGCCGCCGATCAGACCGATCATAAGAGGGTTGAGGGTTACTCCCAGCGCAAAGGTATACGACTGTCCAGCCGTCGGGAACAAGATAGTCGCGCTGTTGGCTAGCTCGATGAAAAATACGCCCAGGTAACCCCAACGTCCAAGGTCCGCGATGACGTGGCGGAACTCGACCATGAGGAATACGATCAGCACAGAAAAGGCAAGCGCCGCAGCCAAGGGAAGGATCATGCCAAGGCTCATCGATGAGGTCTTTAGTCCCTGGGGGCTAAGGACGAAATCGTCAACGTGAAGGTCTGCGTTTATTGCCTCTGGGGGCCACACCACCCTGGGCAATCGCAAAGGCCTTATGTTGACGGCGTTCATCATCTGCTAATCCTTTTCCTAAAGCTTGTCAGCTACAGCCCGCATTGACGCAGTTTTGCTCTAGGTAGCGCTCAGTTTGCGAAGAGCTACCAGAGCTTTGCCGTCTAGTTCACGATTGAAGGGATAGAGTGATGCCCCATTGAGGTCTTGGGGAACTCGCCACAGGTAATAGTGTACGGGGGTGGCCCTCGGTCGTTAGTGTGGAAAGTGTTCAAGAAAGGTGTGGGATTCAGGTGATGGCTATGGGATACATAACCTTTTCAAGAGCGTAGTAACTGGGGTAGCCGCCGCAGATGCGCTACGTCCATGGCCGAGGCGAAGTGGTCCACGTATGGCTCGGCCGATTGCAGGCTTCGGGTCAGAGGCTGGTAGTCCTGGGTTCCCATTAGCGGGTTTAGCCACACGAAGCTTCGTACGCGCCGCTGCATGCGCCGAATTTGGGATGCTAGTTGGTCGGGGTCCCCGGTGTCCCAACCGTCGCTGAGTAGGAACACGGTTGTGTGCTTGTCCAGCAGATAGTCGAAGTCTGTGTTCACGGTGGACAGAGCCTCGCCAATGCGCGTGCCGCCAGACCAGTGGGATGCCTCATCGCCAATGCGCTTCAGGGCATCGGTAAATGATGGCATGGCAAGCTCTCGTGTTACCCGCGTAACCTTTGTGCTGAATACGAAGGCCTCCACACGCCTGGTCTGCTGGGAAACTGCGTAGGCCAACTGCAGAAGTAGCTGGACGTGCCGCTCCATGGACCCGCTAACGTCCAGCAGCACCAGCAGGCGTGGGACTCTGGGTACGCGCTTGCGTCGGGGCACGATGATAGGGTCGCCACCGGAGGAGAGGTTCAGTCGCATTGCGCCACGCAGGTCGGGGGTGCCTTTGCGCTTGTGACGCTTGCGTCGGCGTCCGGGGCGGGAGGCCAGGGCCTTCACCATTCGCGCGGCGATGCGGGAAAGCTCCGAGAACTCATCTGCGCGGATCACGGTAAAGTCTTTCTTGGCGTTTAGCTCCACGTCGCTGGCTCCGACCCGCATTTCCTGGATGGCTATATCTTCGGACTGCTGGTCGTTGCTCACCCCGAACAGCGATCTTGGTCTGCGCTGAAGGGTCATCGACTCTTCAAGCTTCTTGGAGCCTTCGCTGGAGGGACCTCGAGTCGGCATGGGCTCGAAGTTCCAAAATTTTTCGAAGAGCATGTCGTATGTGAGGAACTCGTCCTGTCGTGAGACAAGTAGGCTACGCAGTGCCCAGTAAACACGACCTCGGTCCATCATATCCACGGCGCTCATCGCTTTGATGACGTCCGCCGTTTCCAGCGGGCCAATCAGAAACCCATGCCCACGCAGCACCCGGGAAAAACGAGTTAGGTGCGCCGTAAAGTCGTGCCTTTCGGATTGTTTGGATGGGGTCATGGATTCATTTTAGCAGGGGTGGGCAATACCAGAGTTTCCACTGTGTATTTCAGAAAAACCAAACAGGGACGGACCACCACGGTGGTCCGTCCCTGTTTACTAAATACCAAAGACTAGCAACAAAGAACCAACGCCCCACCTACATATTCGAGCCGCCCCATGACCGGGATACGCCGGCTGCAGTAGTCTCGACGATGACGTTGATCACGGCGGGCTTTCCGCTGGCGAAGGCTCGCTCAAGGGCAGGACGAATCTCGTCCGGGTCCTCCACCGTCTCTCCGTAACCGCCTAACTCTCTGGCCATGCCATCGAAGTTGGTGAAGCCTAGCTCTCGGCCTGGCTTGCGGTGGTCGGGCGTCCTGGCTGTCCAGCCTGCGTTGTTGCTGATGACCGTCACCACATTGATGCTGTGCCTCACACAGGTGTCCAACTCCATGGCGTTCATGCCCATAGAGCCGTCGCCGTGAAGTACCAGCACCTGATTGTCTGGCTTGGCAATCTTGGCTCCGATGCCGTATGGCAGACCCACGCCCATGGTCCCCGTCACGCCGGAGTTAAGCCGATGGCCTGGCACGTATGTTGCCAGCGACTGCCGTCCGAAGTGCAGAATTTCGTTGCCGTCCACGCAAAGAATGGCGTCTCTGTCCAGGAAGTCGCCAATCTCCTTGCAGAGGCGCAGAGGATGAATGGGCTTGGCCGGTGAGTTAAGTATGGCCGCGCTGCGTTCTGCGCGGCGGTCGTTTTCATCGCGTAGGTGGGTTACCCACTCGCCTTCCAGCCTGCCAGCGAAGTCCTGCGGCCGGGCTTCGATCTCAGCGTTCATCTGACCCAGAATTAATTTGGCGTCGCCAACGATACCCAGGTCAACGTCACGGTTGTGAGCGATCTCGGCGGCGTTGATATCCACCTGTACAACCTTGGCGTTGGGGAACCGGCGTCCATACTGAAGCATCCAGTTCATGCGAGTGCCGATAACCAGGACCAGATCGGTCTCGCGCATGGCCGTGCTGCGGGCTGCCTGGAATGAGACCACATGATCCTCTGGTACCAGGCCGCGTGACATAGGGGCGGTGTAGAACGGCGTGCTGGTCATGTCGACCAGCTTCTCCAGGTCCGGCGCTCCGCCGGAGAAGAAGACTCCGCCTCCTGCGAATATGATCGGTTTCTTGGAATCTGCCAGCATGTCGACGGCTTCTTTTATCGCAACAGGGTCGCCCGCGGGTGCGCTCTTCCTGACCGCGTGGGTAGGAGCGACTGCATCTGACTCTTCGATTTCTTCGTAGAGGACGTCTGCGCCGCAGTCTATGTAGACCGGGCCGGGCGTTCCGGAAAGGCATTGGCGGTAGGCCGTGCTAACGATTTCGGGGTACCGGGCTGCTTTAGTAGGCTGGTGCCAGTACTTGCAAAGAGGCTTCATGATTCCCGTTTGGTCTATTTCTTGGAATGCGCCGCGTCCGATTTCGTGCACGGGGCCTGCGCCTCCAAGGATCAACATAGGTGCGCAGTCTACTGATGCGGTGTAAACGCCTGTTAGAAGGTTCAGCGTGCCAGGACCGGATGCCGCAGCAACCACGCCGGGCTTGCCGGTGACGCGAGCGTATGCGTGGGCGGCAAAGGCCGCTGCCTGCTCATGCCGGAAGTCGATGGTTTCTATGCCAAAGTCCTGGGCTGCCATCATTATGTCGAAGTTAGGGCCGCCCATAAGGTAGAAGATTTTTTCAACACCCTCTTCCTTCAAAGTCCTTGCGATGAGGTAACTGCCGGTAACTTTTGCCATTTGCCTCTCCTATCCGTCGCAGCGTTAAGCTGGCAATACGGGCATAAACTCTGTGGCAAAGGGTACCACAAATGTCGATTTCTCGCCAAACTCAATCCTGTCCCCAGGGCCGTCGTTGGCCCCGGGCGGGTTGGTCGGCTTAGACCGTTCAGAGGTGCCATTAACTTGAGCGTGTTGCATATTTATAGGGTGAAGAAGGGGCGTATTGGATAGATGGTAAGCGGAGCTAAATGCCGAGTAGTGGTTGAATGACCGTTCGAATGTTATCGACCAGAGGTATCAAATCATTCTGTATCTGCTCAGGAGAGTACTTTTGGGCCCAATATCGCGCCGCTTCGCTCTCAGTGCGCAGGACGCCGTAGTCTGTCCCCAAGTTTGGTGCATTGGCCAAATCAGGGAATGATGCGAGGCTCATGCCTCTTTCATGGTGATTACTGGAGTGTCTGTTATTTTGTGCGAGATAGGCTTCTATCCAGTGGGCAGCCTCATAAAACATGCCGACAACGACCCAATCGAGAAATTGGGTCGTATCAAGTTCAATTTGAGACCAAAAGGCATGATTATGTTCTGCTTGGTCGATGTGAGCTTGTCGTGTTGGCATTCTCTTCGCTTACGGCTTTGGTATAGAAATGGCCTCACTAGGAATCAATTCATTAATATCCCGCTCATTTCTGTACACAATATGAAAATCCAACTGAAAAGGGGCGTCAGTGTGCGCGAACAATCGGAGAACCTTGTTCTGCTGTTCGCTAATAAGTTCCCGAACCAAGGCAATGTCCCGTTCCGGAATTACCACCCAGTAATCCCTTACGGCCTCTTCGCCCCTAGACACAAAAAGAGCCTCCACCGCCGGATTAGCATAGACAGTTTCACTTATCATGCTAATCCAACTTTGCGACTGGCTATCAATTATTTCTATTTCCGTCTGCGTTGGGGGGTATTCACTGGACACAGTTAAGTCACTAGGAGCGGAAGAGGTAGTCACCATTTTGTTCTCACCTTGAGGTCCTCTTATTACCTGGTTTCAGGCGGCTTAACAACCATAATCTGGCTTGACCGAACCACATATGCTGGATTGCCCTGGGCGTCAACTTCGCCCGGTATTTTGATTACATCTTGGACTATGAGACGTATGCGGATTTCAGTGCCGTCATGTAACTGGTATCTATTCCAATCTTCGTTGGTAACGCTGAAACTAACGTCATCCCCGTCAACGTCTCTGCCTTTATATGGGACTTTTGGCACTTCTATTGCCCCCGTTTCAAGAGCCTTTAAACTTATTTTAACACCTTCATGCGGTGAATCTTCTAGCAGGACTGCAGCATTGTCAAGTCTAAGCCGTTTGCATAGCTATTATAGACAGGTAACAATGCAGAGTAACTTGACGCAGTCCACGAGTGGTGACACTGTTCAAAGAACGTTGCCCCTTTGAGCCTGAAAGAGGCTCGCTTTGCTTGTTAGGGCATCGGCCCTATGCTATATTTTCGCTGGCATGCTGCGCGCCTTGAACAGCATTTTGAATCAAAATAACTACCGTGATGCAAGAAATACAGGAGTAACAGATGTCAACAGTGGAGTTCGAGATCAGGGAGAAGGTCGGTTACATCACCATGAACAGGCCGGAAAAGCTGAATGCCATCGACGTTGAGATGCGCAGGGAGCTTTGGCAGGCCCTGCATGAGGTAAACGACAATCCCGATATCTGGATGGCGGTCATCACCGGCAATGGTCGGGCATTCTCGGTAGGGCATGACCTGGCATCGATGTCGGGTCGAAGCGACGCTCTCTATGATCCGGAGATCTCCACCGAGGACCTGTACGTTTACCAGGCCGAGATATTCAAGCCTTTGATTGCCGCAGTAAACGGCTTCTGCCTGGCACAGGGAGGCGGGCTTGCTCTGGCTTCGGATATTCGCATAGCTTCTGACCAGGCCCAGTTCGGATGGCCCCAGGCCAAGCGAGGTATCGGCTCTGTGAGCGGCCCGTGCATGCTAGCCCAGAAGGTGCCAATCAATCTCGCACTGGAGCACCTCTTTACGGGAGACATGATCTCCGCAGAACGTGCCTACCAGATTGGCATGGTCAACCATGTAGTGCCGCACGAGGACCTAATGGATGAGGTAGAAAAACTTATCCATAAACTCAAGCAAAACGCACCATTGCCAATGCGCACTATCAAGGAAGTAGCGGTGCGCGGCCAGAACATGAGGCTTGAAGACAGGGTCCGTCTGGCGGGAATAGTGAATCGCCGATTGCAGAGCACAGAGGACGCCCTGGAAGGAATCAAAGCTTTCCAGGAGAAGCGCACGCCGGTGTTCCGTGGCCAGTAGGGGAACAGTTCAAAATTTTGGGTTAGGGTTGTGTAAATGACAGAGTCTAGTTCGCGCAGAAATGTGAGTCAGGAACCCAGCGGGTCGCCTTACCCCATTCCTGAGGACCCAATGAATACCTCTCGAAGCACCACGCCTGTCCTCGTGGTTAGCCCTCATCCCGACGACATGGAGTCGGGCGCTGGCGGTACGGTAGCCAGGTGGGCCGCGCAGGGACGAAAGGTAGTCCTGGTTGTTTGTACCAACGGCAACAAGGGCACTTCCGATCTCGATATGGCCCCGGAAGTTCTGGCTGCCACTCGAGAAGAAGAGCAGAAGAATTCGGCCGAAGTGTTAGGGCTGTCTGAGGTTGTGTTCTTGCGGTTTCCAGACCAGGCCCTGGAAGATTGCTACGAATTGCGAGAGAAGATATCCCGGCAGATTCGCATTCATCGTCCGGAAACGGTCGTCACAGTGGACCCGAATCGACCATACATTCGCCACCCAGACCATTACACTGCTGGTCGAGTTACGCTGAATTGCGTATTTCCGTTTGCCAGGGATGTACATGCCTTTCCGGAACACATCAGGGAGGGCCTGGAGCCGCATAAGGTCCGCGAGGTGTATCTGTGGGGATCGCCTGAGCCCGACACCTTCCTGGACGTAACCGATTCCTTTGAGACCAAGCTTAGGGCGCTCAGTTGCCATCGCAGCCAGGTCGAGCAAGGCTGGGAGCTGCGCGATGTCCGGGCGCGTACGCGTTACACGGAAGTTGGCAGGCGCATCGGCGTCCAATATGCAGAAGCTTTCAAGCGCATCGAAGTCTTTTGAATAATTAAGGCGGGGGCTGACTAAAGAGAAGGTCACTTGGTAAACGGAACCTGGGCTTAGATGTGACATCTCGATAGAAAATGGCTACTCTCGTTTGGGAAAGCAGCAAAGAACAATGGCCGGACTTTGGCGATTGGCCAGGGTCGCAGCCTGACGGAGCAGTGAAATGACAATGGATAAATTCCAGATGGGGCAGACCTTCGAGCAGGAGGTTGTGATCACGAAAGACCACAGTGTCAACCGGATGGGTAAGGAAGGGGCCGACGTGCTCTCCACCCCGGCGCTGTTGGGCCTGATGGAGAACACATGCATCCTGCAGTCCGAGCCTTACCTGCCTGAGCAGCACACGACCGTCGGGTATGCCGTCGATGGGTTGCGACACGTTGCGCCGACCGCCCTGGGCGAGAAGGTGCAAGTCAAGGTACTGCTCTCCGGGGTCGATCGGAACAGGTTGACCTACGACATTGAGGTCTACGAGGGGCCGGACAAGCGCATCGCGGTGGCCAACCACAAGCGGGCCGTTATACCCATTCAGTAGTTGGCGGTTGCCAGCCGAACTCCGGAATAAGGACTTACCATAGAAGAACCACTGACCAATCAGGGGCTGCTGTCGGGACTCAAGGTGTTGGACCTAACGCACTACGTGGCTGGGCCTTACGCTACACGTCTCATGGCCACGCAGGGCGCTGATGTTATCAAGATCGAGCGTCCAGGCTTTGGCGACCCTTCCAGGCACCTCGGGCCCTTCCCTGACGACAATCCAGACCCTGAGAAGAGCGGGCTGTTCCTTGCCCTCAACTGCAGCAAGAAAAGCGTAACTCTCGATCTAAAAAAGTCGACTGGGAAAAACATCTTCCTTGAGATGCTGGGTTGGGCCGACGTTGTCGTCGAAAATTACCAGCCCAGGGTTATGGCTAGCCTGGGCCTGGACTACGAGACTCTAAAGGGCATCAAGCCAGAACTGGTGATGACGTCCATCTCCAATTTTGGGCAGACGGGGCCATATCGTGACTACTCCGCTAGAGAGATCAATCTGTACGCCCTGGGCGGACTCATGTACATCACCGGCGACCCGGACAGGGAACCGCTGCACATGGGCGTTCGACTGGCTCAGTATGGGGCAGGTCAAAATGGCTTCGTCGGCACGCTGAGCGCGCTGTGGCACCGCGATAGCACCGGGCAGGGCCAGCAGGTGGACGTGGCCATATCGGAGTACCTTTCGACCATTCTCGAAAACGCCCTCAGCCAGTACAGCTACACCGGCAGCAACTTTCGAAGGACGGGCAACCGCGGTTACGGACGCGCAGCATGGGGGCCTTATCCTTGCAAAGATGGATACGTTGGAGTGATTGCCGGCCCAGACCATCGGTGGCCGCAGGTTTCCGAGCTCATGGAGATTGGCGCTCTGGCCGATCCCAAGTTCGACGACCGCGCTGGTAGAGGCGCCAACGCAGACGAGCTAGACGGCCTGATGTTGCCCTGGCTCTTGGAGCACCGCAAGCGCGAGATATTCGAGAAGGCCCAGGATATGGGACTGGCCTTCGCCTACGTCGCCTCACCCGAGGACATTCTAGGCTGGGAGCACCTGCGAGAGCGAGACTACTTCACCAAGGTCCTTCACCCTGTGGCAGGGGAACTGGAGTACCCGGTCGGCCCCTATCAGCCGCGAGGCATCGACTGGGAACTGAACCCCGCGCCTACGCTGGGTCAGCATAACCAGGAGGTTTACGGCGACCTGCTGGGATTCTCAAAAGAAGACCTCGTTCGGCTCAGGGAGATGGGCGTCGTTTAGCCCTCCCTGGCGCGGCATTCGCTGAGCATATCGTCGCGGGACCTGCGTATGGCCCTGTCCAGCACTATTACGTCAGTCTCCGTGAAAATAGGAGGCTCTGCTGCCCCGTCTACACCCAACTTCTTGTCCACTGCGGCTGCATAGGTGTTAATTAGATCGAGAAACGAGGCTGGCGAACCCGGAAACTTGGCGTTGGCCCGAATCTCATTGAATCGCCGGTTGCGTTCGTCGAATGCCCCTAGTTGGTCTGATTCAATATCTTGCACAACCAGCCGGAATAGTCGGCATGCAGATTCGAAGCTGGGTTCCTCAGGCTCTCGAGTGGGGGCCGGCGAGACTACTACTATGGCAGTAGGCGATGTGGGCAAAGTTGGCTCTTTGCTTGTATTGCTCGTAAGCGAAATAACAATGATAGACCCCACAATTAGTCCGAGGCCGGAAAAGGCCAGGATAACGAGGCGTTTCCTCCATCCCAAGTTCGTCAGAAATGTGGCGGCTACCAAGCCCAGAAACAGTACCCTGATGAATGTAAGCAAATGCGTCCTGTTCATTGCGCCTGACGATCTCGTCGAGACTGCAGATGTCTAGAGGTATTCCCTTATTTCATAGCACGCCCTTATGCCCCTGTAAAGGCCATTGGCTTGTTCCTTTGAGGTGCGTTGTATTCTTTCAGGAAAGGTAATACACTAATCGGTAAATTGCCGGTACAGCCCTGTGGCACGCTCGTAATTGTGCCGCACCCCAAAACGCCGGATCAAGGAGGATGACGAATGGCAGGTTCCCAGTTCAGCTTTGAGGGACTGTTCGCAAAAAACTCTCCAGAACCCAGAGAAGCGCCTATAGTGAAGCGGGGCAAATACGACTTTGCTGTTGCATACCCCGATCCGGCCTCCGTGCCGACCGATGGCCTGCTGGAAGGTCTGAAGGAAGCCATGGCGGAAGAGGGCGGAGATCTGGCCCTCTATACCCATCAGAGTGGCTATTCTCCATTAAGAGAATTTGTCGCTCAAAAACTGGCTCGCGATAGCGGTATCAACGTTTCTGCTGACGATATCATTCTGGGCGACGGCTCCGGGCAGCCCATACATATGATATGCGAGACGCTGCTGGACCCTGGTGACGTTGTCCTTACAGAGGACTTCGTGTATTCGGGTACGCTGGGGCAACTCCGACGCTTTCACACGGACATTCGCGGTGTGGCCTGCGACCAGGAGGGCATGCTGCCCGACGCCCTGGAATCCACTATCAAGAATGCCATCGGCCAGGGCAAGAAGCCCAAGTTCATCTACACCATCCCAACCTTTCAGAACCCACAGGGGTGGACCGCCACCCGAGAGCGGCGAGAGGCCATGCTGAAGATATCGCATCAGTACGGCGTGCCAATTCTGGAAGACGACTGCTACGTCGACCTTCGATACGAGGGGGAATCTGTCCCTTCCATTTACTCGATGGACGACACAGGCAGCGTGATGTACACGGCCTCATTCTCGAAGATTATCGGTCCTGGGATGCGCCTGGGTTACATGACGGCCCCCAAAGCTGTAATGGACATTGCCAGGGGCGTGAAGAGTGGCGGATCCGTCAACCAGTTCGCCGCCTGGGCCGTACATCGTTACGCCACGGGCCACCTGGACGAACACATCGTAGAGATAAATAACATTCAGAGGGGCAAGCGCGACGCCATGATTGCCGCTCTGGGCGAGAATTTCGGCTCCGCAGCTGAATGGAGCGAGCCTAAGGGTGGTCTGTTCATCTGGCTTAAGATGCAGGAAGAGGCCGACCTTCAGGCCATTCGCGACAAGGTTCTGGATACGGCCGACGTTGGATACCAGTCCGGCCCTCTATTCGCTCCTGATGGCGTGTCTGGCAAGAACTACGCCCGGCTGTGCTTCGGATACAACACCCCCGAGGATATCCATGAAGGCATAGCCCGTCTTGCGGATTCCTTTGCTAAAGAAGGCGTGCTCAACGCTTAGCACCGACTTAGCTTAATGTGAGAAAGGCCGACGGGATGTTCCTGTCGGCCTTTCATTTTGCCCGCGCTGCTATGGTACGATTGGCCGCGACACTGGGACTTGCGGCATTTTGACCTTTCCCAATATTGCCAATGCTTTGGAATATCGTAATCAATAAGACTCAAAAGAACGGATTTAAAAATAATGAGGATATGTTCCTTTTTGCCCAGCGCCACGGAGATCGTTTACGCTCTGGGGCTTGGCGACTCATTGATGGCCGTTAGCCACGAATGCGACTTCCCCACTGAGGCGCTCGCTAAGCCCAAAGTCGTTCGGAGCAAGTTCGACGCGTCGTCCTTGAGCGGCAAGGAAATCGACCGCGTTGTCTCAGAAATGTACGCACGAGGCGAACGAATTTACGAGGTTGATCAGAAGGCCCTTGAGGAACTGAAGCCGGAGCTGGTTCTTACGCAGGAGCTATGCGACGTTTGTGCCGTGTCTTACGAAGATGTTCAGCAGGCGGTTGTGCAACTGGAAATGCCGCCGGTTGTAATGTCTTTAGACCCTGGCAGCATCGGCGACGTGCTACAGGACATTGAGAACGTGGGGCG
This sequence comes from SAR202 cluster bacterium Casp-Chloro-G4, assembly GCA_002816705.1. Lineage (GTDB taxonomy): Bacteria > Chloroflexota > Dehalococcoidia > Lucifugimonadales > JADFKI01 > Casp-Chloro-G4. Next base: position 29,436 of record MUCK01000052.1, on the reverse strand, counting down.
TTTTACGGGTACTCTTCCCCGAGCCAAAGAGATAGCCGCCGAACTTCAATCCAGGATTTACAAGGTACGTTCTCAGGCTGCGTCGGCTGAGGATAAGCCCCGCGTGGCCTGCATCGAGTGGTTGGAGCCGACAATCGTGGCTGGTCACTGGGTGCCGGAGATGGTGGAGATGGCAGGCGGTGTTGACGCATTGGCCGAACCGGGTCAGCCCTCCAAGCGCATCACGATGGACGATTTGCGAAATGCCGACCCCGACGTTCTGCTTATGATGCCTTGCGGCATGGGCGTAACGCGGGGCGTAAAAGAGTTATCCGGTCTTGAAAACCTGGGCGAGTGGAAAGAGCTAAGGGCTGTTCGCGAAGGTAGGGCATACATGGCGGATGCCAGCGCTTACTTCAGCCGTAGCGGGCCAAGGCTGGTTGATGCGTTGGAGTTGTTGGCACAGGTGGTTCAGCCAGGGATCTTCGATGCGCCGCTTCAGGCGAATGATGCCGTCCGCCTTACAAAATTCCCAGCGGCTGAGTAAATGATAGGGTCGGGTACGTTGGCCTGTGGTTCGACGAACTCACCACGAATGTTAAATCCAGAGAGTGTCAGCCGGGACTCCATTTGCGAATAGATTCGCATTTCTCGATGCGTTCTGGCAATCGAACCTGTCACCACTTGACCAGTCCTCTTTTGCCCGACGATCCCAAACTATTGATTGCTGAATTTGCGGCGGAGGTTTCGGGAGACCTGGCGCGTTAGCGCCTCCACATCACGCTGAAGGTATTTCAACTCTGCTTGCAATCGGGCGGAGGCAGAGGGTTCTTCCAGGAGAGCCTGGCGCTCACGCATCTTGATCTGCAGCACGCTGGCGATGTGGTAGGAAAGGTAAACGGGATTGGCTGTGATATTGGCCTCGCCTTGCCAGCCGCCTTCCAATCCGGTTATCAGACTTCGATACTGGATCAGCGCCTTTTTTACGTCCTCCATCTCCTCGCCAACCAGGTCCGGCTGGGACTCGTCGTCCAGCAACACCACATCTGCGGTCATGTATGGCCGGTGTTGAGTTATGTTCTTGATGGAGAACCGACGCTCGCCCTGGATAGAAACGAAGAACCGATTTCCGCCTCTTGCTTCGTTAACCTGGACGATATGGCCCACCGTGCCTATGCCGTAGGGGACGGCTCCCTCGCCGACCTCTTGGCCTTCTTTGATAAGGACAATCCCGAATCTGGAGTCCGCGTCAAGGCAGTCCTGCAGCATTTCCTTGTACCGATCCTCAAATATCTGAAGTGGCAAGCTAGCATTAGGAAACAGAACCGTGTTGAGCGGAAATAGGGGAAGGTTTCGTTCTCTGGGCGCCATAGTCACCCCCTGTGGCTTACTGGTAAAGTATATAAGGCATTTTATGAGTCCACAAGTCCGTTACAGATGGGTACGCCGACGCGTGAAGGACAAAGAGGCTGCGCACCTGTCCCACGGGGCGGCTGGTTGACAATAACCCTTGTAAATTGCTAAGATTCCGATGTTTATTGCCCGCACCTAGCGGGTTTTTGTATAATTGAACGATTCAGTTTGTGGGGAGGGGACAAGTGTCCCATGTGAAGTGCCTTCGATGTCGCGAGTGCGGCACCGAGTACCCGGTAGAGCCCATATACGTTTGTGATTTCTGCTTCGGGCCATTGGAGGTCGCATACGACTACGATTCCATTGCCAGAGTCATCAGTCACGAAAGCATAGCCAAAGGGCCTCTGACCATGTGGCGTTACCACGATCTTCTGCCCGTGGACGTCGAAATGGCTTTGGATATGGGCACCGGATTTACACCTCTTATCCATGCCAAGAACCTGGGCGGTAAGCTCGGGCTTAACAAGCTGTACATCAAGAACGACAGTGTTAATCCTACGTTCTCTTTCAAGGACCGGGTGGTCGCGACTGCGTCTGCAAAAGCCTTGGAATTCGAATTTGATACGCTGGCCTGCGCCTCCACGGGTAACCTGGCTGGATCAGTGTCGGCCCACGGAGCCAAGGCCGGTATGGACACCATGGTCTTTTTCCCGGCAGACCTGGAGCGGGGCAAGATTCTGGGGGCCGGTATCTACGGTGCTACGTTGGTGGCCGTGGAGGGTAACTACGACCAGGTAAACCGCCTTTGCAGTGAGCTGGCGGACAATCACCGTTGGGCATTCGTTAATATCAATATGCGCCCCTTCTATTCCGAGGGGAGCAAGACCCTTGCTTACGAGGTGGCGGAGCAACTGGGCTGGAGGGCACCGGACGTTTGTGTGGTCCCTGGCGCATCAGGGTCTCTGTTCACCAAGATATGGAAGGGCCTAAAAGAGCTAACCGACCTTGGGTTGATAGAAAAGAACGATACTAGAATGCACATGGCTCAGGCGGAAGGTTGCTCGCCCATAGCGAGGGCATATGAAGAGGGTACGCCTCATGTGCGACCGGTTACACCGAACACCATTGCGAAGTCCTTGGCCATCGGGAATCCAGCGGACGGATTCTACTCCATCCAAACAATACAGGACTCCCATGGCAGCGCCGTCATAGCGCCTGAGGACGAGATCGTCGAGGGCATTCAGCTTCTGGCTGAGACCGAGGGAATCTTCACGGAGACGGCAGGCGGCGTGGTAATATCCGGTCTGCGAAAGCTGGCCCTCTCCGGAGCGATCAAACCCGACGATGTGACGGTGGCCTATATCACCGGAAACGGCCTCAAAACCCAGGAGGCCATAGAGGGCGTGATTAACCCCGTTTTCACTTCCCCCAGCTACAACGACTTTATGGAATCCATGGCCGCTCATACGAATGGAAAAAGCCAATGACTCGTCGCCGAATCAAACTTACGTTTCCGCAGGACATGGTTAAGGAGCCTCTAATCCACCTGCTGGGAAAGAACTTCGAGATCGTGTCGAATATTCGCAGGGCCGACGTTCGCGAGAATATGGGCTGGGTCGTGCTAGAGCTCGACGGCGAGGAACACGAAATCGAAAGAGGCCTGCATTGGATCGTCGAGTCGGGCGTCAGGGTTGATCCTGTTAGCGGCGACGTTGTAGAAGGTTAACCCGTACATCTTTTTTAGCATCCAACTAGTCAAACAGCGCTCAGGCAGAGCGAACTGATGGAGGAAATGGACGAATGAGTATCATGGTGAGAATTCCCACGCCCCTTCGCCGGGTTACCAACGGCGACGACAAAGTGACCGTGGAGGGGGCAACCCTGGGCGGAATCATCGACTCGATGGAGGCGCAATATCCAGGTATCAGGGGTCGGCTCTGTGACGATCAGGGAGCGCTCAGGAACTTCGTTAACATATACGTGAACGGAGAGGATGTCCGTTTCCTAGATGGTTTGGGCACGGCTACCAAGACCGGGGACGAGGTTAGCATCGTGCCAGCCGTAGCAGGCGGCTTCTAGCCTAATAGCCATTCAGTTTTCTAGAAGAGGGTATGACCCGCCGTGGCTGGTTGTGCCCTCTTCATTTGTTTTATCCTGAAGTCGATTTTGACTTGGCCAGCGCATCCAACCACTTCCGCTTTTGTTCCCTCCGCGTAGCCTCGTCCGGTGCCGTGAAACGCTCGTTGAAAGCATTGTGGTACTCCGCGAATGTCCCCTGCAGAATGGCCTCCCTCATCTCCTCCATTAGCCTCAGTATGAAGCGAAGGTTATGGATAGTGGCTAGCCGGAAAGCCAGCAGCTCCTTGGTCCTGAACAGGTGGTGCACGTAGGCGGCGGAGAAGGTGCGGCAGGTGTAGCAATCGCAGCCCTCTTCAACCGGGGCGTCCATTGACCTGAAACGTGCGTTGTCGATGTTCACCCGGCCGCTTTTCACGAACAGGGCGCCGTTACGGGCAATTCTTGTCGGCAGCACGCAGTCGAACATATCTATGCCGCGAGCCACGCACTCCACCAGGTCCTCCGGAGAGCCCACGCCCATGAGGTAACGTGGCGAATCCTTTGGCAACAAAGGCGTTGTGAATCCGACGGCTTCGTACATGTCATGCTTGGACTCTCCAACACTAAGTCCGCCCACCGCGTAACCCGGAAAGCCTAACGAAGTAAGGAAGTCTGCCGACTTCTTGCGAAGGTCGGGGAATAGCCCACCCTGCACGATTCCGAAAAGGTGCTGGTCCTGTCGCGTGTGGGCTTCGCGGCACAGCATCACCCAGCGGTTGGTCTTTTCGACAGCCGCATCAGCGGTGGCGCGGTCGCTGTCTGCGGGCACGCAGATATCTAAAGGCATGATGATGTCAGCGCCCAGGCCCTCCTGGTGTTGCGTCGCTGCGGCAGGGCTGAAGTAGTGCGTGCTTCCGTCGATGTGGGATTTGAATATGATGGCGTCTTCGGTGATCTTGCGAAGATGTGCCAGGCTGAAGCCCTGGAACCCGCCGCTGTCGGTTAGCATTGGGCCGTCCCACTGCATAAACCCATGCAGCCCACCCAGTGAGCGCACTATCTCGACACCCGGCCTGAGGTACATATGGTAGGTGTTGGACAGCACTATTCTGGCGCCGACTTTCTTCAGATCATCAGGGTCCAGTGCCTTGACAGAGCCTTGCGTCGCCACTGGCATGAAGGCGGGAGTAGGAACGTCGCCGTGCGGCGTGTGCAAAGTGCCTGCGCGGGCGTCACCGTCGGTTTTGCCAAGTGTGAAAGCTGACATTACAATCCTGTGAAGCCCTGAATCATCAGACTTATGCCCAGTATGAATACCACTAGCAAAAGCAGTCGCATTATCCATTGATCTTTAACCACGCCCGTTAGCTTGGCGCCAATCTGACCGCCGACTATGAGGCCCGCGCCGGCAAGGACGAAGGTGGGGAAAAAATCGACATGACCCAGCCATGCATGGGTCAGCGCTCCGGCCGTGGCAGGGAACGCCAATGTGAATATCGATGTCGCCACTGCCACCTGGACCGGGAAGCCAAAGCCGTAAATTAGTATCGGGGTGCGAAGGAACCCTCCGCCAATACCAAAGAAGCTGGATATGAAGCCGAGCACGAAATTTATCGCAGTGGCCGACCCCTCATTAAATCGATATTTGTAGGTCTGACCACGTTTTGAAATTATGGTGCGACTGCGAACCAACTTTGTGTCAGGCAATGTCACGGGCGCACTTTGGGGTTGCTGCTCCGCCGCATCGCTTTTTTGCTTGGTTAGGATTCGAATGGCCAGGAGTAAAAGTATAACCCCGAATAGAATATGGAAGAGGCCTGGTGAACCCTTAACCAAGGCCTTCAGTATGAACGGGGCTATTACAGATCCTGGAATGGCCGCCGCCGCGAAAAGGTATGCACTGCGCTTATCGACGATACCCATGCGCCCGAACGTAATTGCGCCGGAGATACTGTTAACGGCCACCAGTGCCAGAACCGTACCGGCCACCATTGCGGGATCCTTGTGGAAGAATATCAAAAGAAGTGGAGCCAGAATAAAGCCACCACCGGCCCCAACAAGCACGCCGTAAATCCCTGTGCCCAGGCCCATTAGAATGAGCCACAGCCACTGAATTTCAAACATCTAGTCTGCCGTGAGCTTTCTAATGATCTCCTGAACTTTTTCGGCGGGTATATCGTTTCGGGTGGTTGCGTTTCCTATGCCGTCCAGCAGGACCCATCGGATGGCCCGCCCAGCCGTTTTCTTATCAGACAGCATGGCATTATTGATGGCCTCAATATTGATCTCGCCGCAGGTTAGTGGAAGGCCATAGCTCTCCAGCACAGCACGTTGACGCTCCACCTCGTCGTCGCTCATCATACCCATTGCGTTGCCGATGTACGCTGATCCCATCATTCCGATGCTGACGGCCTCGCCATGTAGGAAGTTGCCGTATCCGCTGGCAGCCTCGATGGCGTGACCCAGAGTGTGGCCGTAGTTGAGCAGTATTCGAATGCCCAGGGTCTCGCGCTCGTCCTGCGAGACGATATTTGCCTTTATAGCTACGCTGCGTCGGATGATGTCCGTGGCCACGTCCGGCTGTAAGGAAAGTATGTCTTCTCGGTCGCGCTCGAACGAGTCCAGCAGTTCCGGATCTAGAATAAGCCCGTGCTTGATTGCCTCGGCCCAACCTGACGTTAGCTCCCGCTTCGGCAGCGTTTGTAGGGTGCTCACATCCGAAAGAACGAACTTCGGCTGGTAGAAGGCGCCAACCAGGTTTTTGCCCTGTGGTAGGTCTACTGCGACCTTGCCCCCTATGGCAGCGTCCATCATGGCCAGTAGGCTTGTTGGTACCTGGGCAAAAGGCATGCCTCGTAAATATGTGGCCGCAACCAGTCCCGCCAGGTCGCCTACGACCCCGCCCCCCACGGCAACGATCAAGTGCCCGCGCTCTGCTTTTCGGTCTGCCAACCAGGCGTAAACATGCTGCACCGTTTCCAGGGTCTTGTGCTGTTCTCCGGGAGGCATCATGAATATGTGGGTCGGGATTCCTACAGCTTCCATGGCAAGCTGCGCGCGTCTAGCGTGTCGCGACACGTGTTCGTCCGAGATGATGTACGCGGTTCCGGGCGAGAGAGTGCGCTGGATACGCTCGCCTAACTCGTCGAGAATTCCCCATCCCACCCAGATGGGGTAGTCGCCCTGAGATGTCCTAACGATGGAGGCCAAATCCGAGTCTTGGGCATCTTTGTTTGCATTAGGCTGACTGTTTCGCATATTCCACGCCACTACTATTTTCTCTGCCACCTGAACCGGTGTAAGGCCGTCGGTGTCTACAGTGCAGTGGGCGGTAGTATAGTGCACCTGACGCTGGCTTTTCAACGAGCGGATGCGTTCCAGGGGATCTTCGGAGTCGAGCATAGGGCGCGCTACACCTGGCTCGTCCGGACGCTGTGCCTCCAGGCGACTGTATATGGTTTCCGGCGAGGCTTCCAGGCATACGACGAATCCAGTGGAATCCATGATAGATCTATTGTCGGAGTCGGTCACAATGCCGCCGCCCGTTGACACGACCTGATCGCCAGCCAAACTTATATTTCTAAGAGCCTGGCTCTCAATTTCTCGAAACCGGGCCTCGCCTTCGTCCGCAAAGATTTCTTGGATGGCTTTGCCAGCAGCGTTCGTAATCTCGTCATCCAGGTCGACGTAGCGCCTGTTCAAGAGACGGGCCAACTCCATGCTCACAGTTGTCTTGCCGGTGCCGGAAAAGCCGGTGACGTAGATGTTGGATTTCGCCTGTGTAGTCAACTAACCGCTTACCATCTGGGACAGCGCTTCCTCGCCCGCTTCCATCATCAACGTGATCGGCGCCTCTTTGCCAGTCCATCGCTGGAAGGCAGCGGCGCCCTGGTGGATCAGCATGGACAGCCCGCCCACAACTGTTGCGCCTGCATGACGGGCCTCGACCATAAGCGGTGTCTCCGGTGGGTTGTACACCATGTCGTACACAACAGCAGTCAATAGAATTGAGTCTGCGGTCAGCATGGTCTGGCCCTCGCCTTCCCCGTACCACATGCCCATAGATGTCGAATTGACTATCAGATCGGCCTCACGGGAGGCCTCTTGCAAGTCGGGTCCGCCTGTGGCAATGGCTCTAACCTCAGGAAGAATTTTTCTGATTTCGCCTGCCAACGATTCGGCTCGGGAAAGCGTGCGGTTGGCAATTGTGAGGCAGATCACCCGTTCTTGGGCCAGCGCGTAGGCCGCCGCGCGAGCTGCACCACCGGCTCCAAGGAGCAGCGCTCGTTTGCCCATGGGCTCCAGGCCGCTGCCTTCTTTGAGCGACCTGATAAAGCCGTAGGCGTCGGTGTTGTAACCGACCAACTCGCTGCCTTCCTTGACGATGGTGTTGACGGCTCCGATGTCAGTGGCCATCTGATCGATGCGGTCCAAGTGTCGCATCACCTGTTCTTTGTGCGGGATGGTGACGTTGGCCCCAAGGTACTGGTCTCCCCGTAGCTTTGCGATTTCGGATGCAAGGGCATCGGGCGGCGTTTGCCAAGGACTGTAGACTGCATCGATGTTGTGGTAATCGAAGGCGGCCTGCTGTATAGCGGGCGATAACGAGTGGGATAGGGGGTATCCGAATATGCCGACAAGCCTGGTCATATATGCTGCCTGTGCCTCCGCTGTCAGTATATCAAGGCGTTCATACCCACACAAATAGTTTTGCCTAAACGGCCGAGAGGCATGACGGGAAGCACAAGTCATCTTAAATCCATAGGAATGGTATTGAATCTTGAAAGACGTCTTAAATAAGATGCAGGGCGAGACGCCCGAGGAAATGAGTCTGAGATACAGGGAAGTAAAACATGTCTGAATATGAAAAGCTGTTTCAACAAATAAAATCCTGTACCCAGTGCGTGCTTTCGAAGGGAAGGATTCAGGCGGTGCCTGGTGAAGGTTCGCCAACCGCTGACATCATGTTCATTGGTGAAGGCCCGGGCTCTAACGAAGACAGAGATGGCAAGCCCTTCATTGGTCGGGCCGGCAGCGTGCTGACAGGACTGCTGGAGGGCATAGGTCTTAGCAGGGAAGACGTCTACATCACCAACATGGTCAAGTGCAGGCCCCCGGACAACCGGGACCCCATGGCTGACGAGTTGAGCGCGTGCTCTGGCTTTATGGACGCCCAGATAGCGTTGATTAAGCCCAAAGTCATCGTCACGCTGGGCAGGTTCTCTTTCGGCAAATTCTTTCCAGGTGAATCGATAACGAATGCACGAGGGAAGCCGAGACGTTGGAAGGACTTGACTGTGTACCCTATGTACCATCCAGCGGCTTCTCTGTACAACCCCAAGCTGCGGCCTGTGCTAGAGCACGACTTCGGCCAGCTAACGGAGCTTATAGGGCAGGTTGTTCAGCCGGATGTGGTAAGTGCTGGGTCAGCATCGGCCGTGGAACCTACCAAATCCGAGCAGGTGACTATGTTCTAGCCTGTCTTTCGTGGGATGGTGATAGCTTGGTACCCGTTTTCTTGAGCCAAATGTGACTGCATTTCTGTTACGTGGCTGGGGGAAATCGAGTATAATTTTAGCTTACGAAACAGTGAAGTTAGCGCTGATTTTTAGCACCTATTTAGGTAAGATTGAGAACCTTTAAATATGCCAGATTCCCCTCTTAGGGTTATCCCACTGGGCGGCCTCGGTGAAATAGGCCAAAACATGATGGTCTTCGAGTACGAGGACGACATAGTTGTAGTTGACGCGGGCGTACTATTCGCGGAAGGCGATATGCCTGGCGTGGACTTCGCCATACCGGATATCACGTACCTCATCGAAAACAAGGATAAGATACGCGCTATCCTCATTACCCACGGGCACGAGGACCACATTGGCGCGCTGCCCTATGTGCTGAAAGAGTTGGACGTGCCGGTGTACGCCTCGCGTCTGACCCACGGCTTGATTAGCGTGAAGCTTCGAGAACGCGGCGCCCTCAAGGACGCGCGTTTGAACGTCGTGGAGCCTTATGCGCCTTTCAAGGTTGGCAAATTCCGCGTGGAGTTCTTCCGCGTGTGTCATTCGATACCAGATGCCATGGGGATAGCTATCACCACTCCACTGGGCATCGTGGTCCACACCGGCGACTTCAAGATCGACCATACGCCCGCTGATGGCCATGCAACCGACTTCGCCTCGCTGGCTCAAATCACCGCAGACGGTGTACTGCTCCTATGCTCTGACTCCACTTATGCCGAAGTGAAGGGCTACACGGAATCTGAGAAGATCGTAGGCGAGGCGCTGGACAGTGCCATACGCGAGGCCAAGGGCAGGGTGATGGTTGCTACCTTCGCCTCCCTTATTTCCAGGGTGCAGCACGTCATAGATGCGGCGATCAAGTACGACCGTAAGGTAACCGTCGTTGGTCGCAGTATGAGCAACAACGTCAACATGGCCCTTAACATGGGCTACCTGACGGCTCCTTCGGGAACCATAGTCGCCATGAAGGATGCCCGGCAGCTTCCCCACAATAAGGTCATCATTATGGCCACGGGCAGCCAGGGCGAACCCACCTCTGCGTTGGTGCGGATCTCTAACGGCCAGCATCAGGATGTCGAGGTCGTTCCCGGTGATACCGTCATAATCTCCGCATCTCCCATTCCCGGAAATGAGTTGGTGGTGGCTAAAACCATCGACAACCTGTTCCGGAAAGGGGCCAACGTTCTGTACAGCCGCATAGCGACGGTACACGTCCACGGCCATGCAAGCCAGGAGGAGCTGAAGATGATGCTCAGCCTGGTGAACCCCCAGTATCTGGTGCCGGTTCACGGCGAACACAGGCACCTCATAAGCCACGCAAAATTGGGTCAGTCCATGGGCATCCCAGAGGAAAACACGTTTGTCCTGGATGATGGCGATGTGCTGGAGCTAACGGCGAAAGAAGGGCATGTCGTTGACAAGGTCCAGGCTGGACACATTTTCGTCGATGGCCGGTACCTTTTGGATATGCACAGCAACATAATCTCCGAGCGGCGGCGGCTGGCCAAGGATGGGGTAGTCGTGGTGTCTGTGGTCCTCAGCGAGAGCACAGGCAAGGCGTTTTCTCCTCCTGAGGTCGTGTCGTCTGGCTTTGCGGAATTGGACGAAAGCCAAGACCTTTTTGAAAGAACGTCAAAAATGGTCACAACAAACCTAGAGGAGGGCGGTGCAGGGGGCCTAGAGTTGGAAGAGTTGAAAGCCAAGGTCACGGATTCCATTTCCAGGTTCCTGTTTAAAGAGACCCGAAGGCGCCCCACAGTGCTGACTATCATCGACCAGGTGTAATTAGCAGATACCCTCCGCGCCATTTCCTTTCTACGGGACAATTTATGGTATGCGTGCCTCAGGTGATCTTCCGTAACACCCTGGTAATGCTTGCTACCGCATAATACAGATGGAACCATATTTTCCATTGGTAGCAAACACACCACACGAGGTAAGGCGAATGGCCAAGAGCAGCGCAGACACTACTCTGTCCCAACAGTCCGGCAAGTCCCCAATGGCGGCGATTACATCGCGGCTGACATGGCACGAGCTTCTGGCAATTCCTGTTGTGGCAATTGGCGTGGCCATCTACTGGTTCCGCGATTATCTGGCCCAGCTTTACTTCACTGGACAAAACGAGGTCCTCTTTTACTTGGGTGTGGGTGTCATTCCAGTGGCGTTATGGCTAGTGGCCTTCGTCGGCGTTCTGGCCCTCAGACCTCGTCTTTTCAAGCACTATCGGCTGTGGGTCGCCTCCATAGGTCTCGTTGCACTCACCCTCGGCGTACTTTCGTTTTTCCAGACTTATGATTGGCTGTTGCACTCCTTCACCCTGAACGGCTATGTGAACCTGGGAGGAGAGACCGGAGACCTGATTGCAGGCCCCGTGGAATGGCAAGCCGTCCTTAGAATGGTTGGCATTGGAGCCGCAATAGTGGCTCTTGCGTCCCCGGTATTCGCCGCTTTTGCCGTGATGGCCCTGGGCAAGATACTGGTCTACGCGTATATTTCGTTGGTCCTTGCCGCTCGGGGCATAGGCAAAATATATCGTAAGAAAAATCTCCCAACAGAAATGGCAGAGCCGGTTCTTGAAACGACCTCTAACGGCTCTGATGCCTACTCCTCTTACGCAAAGCTGCGTTCCTTGGATGAACTTGATATCTCCGCGCAGAACGGTGGCACGCATATGCCCGAACCTGCGTCAGCATTCACCGGATCGATTATTTCCACTCTTCCCTCCGCTTCGTTTCTTGGTGACGAATACGAGGATGAAGAAGACATTTCCAGTGACATAAATGGTGAGCTGAATTCGGCATTCGAACGCCACGGCAGCGATGGAATTAATAACGCCTGGGCAGATGTGGCAGAGCCCGTAAGTATTTTCGACCAGGCGTCGCCATCGGCTTTGGACGACGTAATTGAATTTGAACGCTCTGACGGCCTGGAGCCAGAAGATTCTGTGGACGACGAAGGCACCTCGGGTTTAAGGAACAAGTTCAACCGCTTTTGGGGATCGGACTCTACTCCTGCCCCACAGCCTGTCGTCGAGCCTGAGAATATCGTTATTCCCATCAACGAAAGCAGCGGTTCCAACGGCCACATTGTGAAAACAATTTCGCTCCTGGGAAAACGCAAGGAGAAGTGGTCTAAACCTCCAATCAGTATCCTCAAGGACCTGCCTGGGCAAGGAATATCTGAGAGCCAGATATTAGAGACCGCACAGATCATTAAGAAGACGCTTGGCGACTACGACATCGAGGTTGAGGTCGGTCAGATAAGGCCCGGGCCTACAGTTACGATGTACGGATTTATACCTGGCTGGGTCAGGCGCGACAAGCTGGTCAAGAAGGTTGACGAAAATGGCCTGCCTGTTCTGGACGAGCGTGGCAAGCAGATCGTGACACGCATGGAGCAGAAGACCCGCGTCAAGGTCGACAGCATCCTTTCTAGAGAGAAGGACCTGTCCCTGGCCTTGAAGACGCCCAGCCTGCGCATAGAGACTCCTGTGATGGGCAAGGCACAGATTGGCATAGAGATACCTAACGCAAATCCCAGTCCCGTAACCCTCCTCGGCGTTATGAATACCGAGGAATATCAGAGCCTAAAGCGTTCCGGTGATCTGCCAGTAGCATTCGGCAAGGGCAGCGGCGGCGAAACCGTCGTAATTGACCTGGCCAAGATGCCCCACTTGCTGATTGCTGGCGCAACGGGTAGCGGTAAGAGCGTCTGCCTGAACTCCATTTTGACATGTCTGCTAATGGAGAAAAGCCCAGCGGAAATGCGCATGCTTCTTATAGATCCCAAACGCGTGGAACTGACGCCTTATAACGGCATACCTCACCTGCTCGCGCCGGTGGTGGTCAATTCCGACGAAGTGGTCGGCATGCTCAAGGGTGTCATCAGTGAAATGATGGACCGCTATCGCCGCATGGAAGAGGTTAGCGTCAGGAATATCGAGGTGTACAACAAGCGGGTACCTGAAGACCAGATGCCGTTCCTTATGGTGGTTGTGGACGAGCTTGCGGACCTGATGATGACCGCAGCCTTTGACGTGGAGCAGGCTCTGTGTCGTCTGGCGCAACTGGGTCGGGCTACCGGCATTCACCTGATCTTGGCCACGCAGAGACCTTCAGTGGACGTCGTTACAGGCCTCATAAAGGCTAATTTCCCCAGCCGTGTGAGCTTCGGGGTTACGTCGTCCATCGACTCTCGGACGATCTTGGACGCAACAGGAGCTGAGAAGCTCATAGGCAAGGGCGACATGTTGTACCTGCCTCGTGACGCCTCCAGGCCCCAGAGGATACAGGGAGCTTACGTATCCGACGCAGAGATAGAGAACCTGGTCAAATTCTGGCAGTCCACACCCAGGGGATGGACACCCCAGATATTCTTGCGTCCCGTGAAAAGCGAGGACGGCTCTGACGGAGATACCAGTGATGGAAAAGACTCCTACGCGGACGAAATGTTCGGTAAGGCCGTTGAGTTGGCTCATGCGCACAACAAGCTTTCAACGTCTCTGCTCCAGCGGAGGTTGCGTATCGGATATCCGCGAGCTGCGAGGCTAATGGACGAATTGGAAGAAAAATCCGTGGTAGGCCCCAGTGACGGCTCCAAGTCCCGGGATGTTATAATGAATCAGGTATAGTCGATTAACATCACACTGGATTTCTTTATGAGGGTCATGGCTGGTGGTGCGAAGTGTTGCTGGTCTCTTCAGCAGCTCTGCTGGAGGCGACCATAACGGAGAAGCCGATCCGGAAGTCAGGGAAACCTGTTTAGTTTGCGCCGCCCAATTTGCCGGTTCAGAGCTTTACGCCCGGCACCGAGTTTGCCACGTTTGTAGATTCCACTACAGCATGACCGCACGAGAGCGTATCGACTCGCTCATCGACCTGGATACATTCCAAGAGATCAACCGGTCCGTCACATCTACGGACCCGCTGTCCTTCTCCTCCAAAGGTTCCTACAAGCAGCGTATCTTTAAGGACCAGAAGCGCACGGGATTGACTGAAGCCGTGGTGACTGGTACCTGTGCTGTAGGCGGCTGTCCCGCCATGCTCATAGTGCTCGACTTCGGATTCATGGGCGGCTCCATGGGTTGCGTTGTGGGCGAAAAGGTCGCGCTGGCTTTCGAGCAGGCGGCTAAGAAGAAACTCCCGGTGATCGCCGTGATTACCAGCGGAGGCGCTCGTATACAAGAGGGCGTGCTCTCGCTAATGCAGATGGCCAAAACTAGCATAGCCGCTACCCAGTTCGCCAAGAAGGGCCTCCCCTTCATCGCCGTGCTGGCAAACCCCGCCACGGGACAGACATACGCAAGCTTCGGAAGCCTGGCCGACATTGTCGTGTCAGAACCTGGGGCCATAATTGGTTTCTCTCCCATGAGGGCGATCAAACGCTCCAGCGATGAGCCTCTGCCGGTCGGCGCCCATACTGCTGAGTCCCACATGCGGCATGGCCTATTGGATGGCGTGGTAGACCGCTCCCACCTACGAACGCTCCTCAGCGTCGTGTTAGACCTTTTGGGACCGCAATATCAGCTCACTGCAGGCGACAGAACCGCTGCGCCTACGGTTGAGCCTCAACAGGTCGAAGCCTGGAACTCCGTTCAGTTGGCTCGGCACGAGTCCAGACCCACCTCGTCCGATTACATAGCTCGCATATTTACCAATTTTGTTGAGATACATGGTGACCGAATACACGGCGACGACGGTGCAATTCTATGCGGATTCGGCCAACTGGCGGCTCAGACCGTCGTTGTAATCGGCCAGTGCAAAGGAAAGTCTGGCTACGACGATTCCTCAGGCATCAGGCCCGAAGGATTCCGAAAGGCCAGTAGAGCCATCGCGCTGGCTCAGAAGTTTGGCCTGCCGTTGATTACGCTCATAGACACATCGGGTGCGGATGACAGCTTGGATTCCGAGGAGCGCGGTCTGGGGAATGCCCTGGCACGCACGATGGCGGAAATGGGTCAGTTGGAGACGCCATCCATATCTGTCGTCATTGGAGAGGGTGGCAGCGAGGGTGCGCTTGCCCTGGGCGTGGCGGACCGAGTTTTGATGATGGAGAACGCCATCTACACGGTCATCTCGCCTGAGGGCGCTGCCGAGTTGCTTTACCAGGACGAATCTAGGGCCGAAGAGGCTGCCGAGTCGCTAAAGCTTACGGCGCAGGACTGTCTGGACTACGGTATCGTGGACCTAATAGTGCAGGAGCCACCGGGTGGCGCCCACGTCGATCCTGAGGAGGCGGGCAGGCAACTACGACGCATTCTCCTTCAGGAGCTTGCGGAATTGCGTTCTGAGTCCAAGCGCAAGATGCTTCGAAGCAGGTACAAGAAGTTTCGAAATATGGGCGAATATAGCTCCAGGTTCCGTACCGCTGTGGGTCGCGAGGCCAGCGCACTTCAGGGTTACGTGGCGACTGGTGTAAGGCGAATCGCCCGGAGGCAGTCCGGCACGCCCGTTAACGATGAAGAGATAATCGAAGTTTAATCTGGACACCCATTAGAACGCACGCAAAAACGGCCCTTGGCTTAAATGCCAGGGGCCGTTTTATTTACTTTGGGTTCGTCAGAGATTACTCAAGCCTGAAACTCTAGCATGGCATAGGCCAAACCATACATGAGAGGTGTCTGCGCAAGGGGAAGGGAATATTAATGCGGTGAATAGCAGATGATGCAGTTGGAAGATTAGGGGAGTGTGGTTCGGGGCAGAGGAAGTTGCTTAGAGGAGGAGGTACATCGCCCTTCCAAGCAAGGGGGTCCTCCCACTGCCCTTGACCGCAGTTTACATAACACTGGGGACAAAACGGGTGGAGAGCGAGTGACATTTCTGTTAACCCGCGCGCTATGGCATGGCCAAGGTGAGGGAGGCGGCTATAAGAGCACCTTCGCCTGGTCGACACTTGATCTGAATTAGTCCCATTCCGGTGGTCGGATCATGGTCTTTCCTCGTTTGAATGTCTTTAAGAGTTTAAGCTAGTCAACCCCAGTTTAGTGGTTGGGAAGGGACGGTAGGTGAGATTAACGATTAGTAGGAGTGGGGTTTAGGTGTGCAAGCAAAAGGGCCCGCAATAAGCGGACCCTGATGTTATGGCATTTGCTGTAGTTGGTATTCGTGCGGCAACTTAGTCGCCGGTGAGAACCCCGCCGTGAGTGCTGCGGTTGGCCTCGAAGGTTGCGATCTCGTCGTCGCGCTCCAGGGTGAGGCCTATGTCGTCCAGCCCATTCAACAGCAGGTAGCGCCGGAATGACTCGATTTCGAAGCCTGAAACTATCTCCTCGTCCTCGTCCCAGACACGCTGGCCGTCCAGATCGATGTGAAGCTGGTAGCCTGGGTTGGCCTCCGCCTTTTCGAGGATCTGGTTCACGGTCTCCTCGGGCAGGACGACCGGCAATACGCCGTTCTGGAAACAGTTATTGAAAAATATGTCGGCGAAGCTTGGCGCTATCACGCATTTGAAGCCATAGTCCAGTAAGGCCCACGGCGCGTGTTCACGGGATGAGCCGCAGCCGAAATTGCGTCCGCCCACCAGGATTGAAGCGTTCTCATAGCCCGGCTTGTTTAGGATGAAGTCAGGGTTGGGCGAGCCGTCCTCCAGAAAGCGCCAATCGTTGAACAGGAACTGGCCGAAACCGGTCCTCTCGATGCGCTTCAGAAACTGCTTGGGTATGATCTGGTCCGTGTCGACGTTAACCCGGTTAAGCGGGAGTACGGCGCCGTTATGCTTTATGAATGGTTCCATTTGTTAGTCTCCTGTTAGTGCTTTACCAGTCTCGGACGTCCACGAAGTGGCCAGCTATGGCAGCCGCTGCCGCCATCTCAGGGCTGACCAGATGCGTTCGGCCCCCCTTGCCCTGGCGACCCTCGAAATTGCGATTCGAAGTTGATGCGCAGCGCTCACCGGGGCTCAATATGTCGGGGTTCATCCCCAGGCACATGGAGCAGCCCGCGATACGCCAGTCGAAACCGGCCTCCGTGAAAATCTTGTCCAGGCCTTCCTCTTCCGCCTGCTTTTTGATGGCGGCGGAGCCCGGAACCACCATGGCGTATACGCTGTCGCTGACCTTCTTGCCCTTGGCAATGTTGGCCGCCGCTCGCAGGTCATCAATTCTGGAATTGGTGCAAGACCCGATGAACACACGATCAAGCTTTATGTCCGTCATTAGAGTGTCCGGCTCCAGCCCCATGTATTCCAGGGCCCGGCCAATGGACTCTCTGTCGCCAGCGTCTTCGTAAGAAGCGGGGTTGGGTACTTTGCCGGATATAGGGCCTTCCATTCCCGGGTTGGTTCCCCAGGTTAGGTGTGGCTCAAGAGAGCTTCCGTCGATAGTTACGACCGTATCGTAGGTAGCGCCTTCGTCGGTGGCCAGGTTACGCCACTGTTCAACGGCAGCGTCGAACTCGTCACCCTGGGGAACCTGGGCGCGGCCTCGCATGTACTCGAATGTTGTGTCGTCGGGAGCCACCATGCCTGCGCGTGCGCCGCCCTCGATGGACATGTTGCACACCGTCATGCGGCCCTCCATGGACATGTTCCGCATAACCTCGCCTGTGTACTCTATGGCGTGGCCGGTAGCGCCGCCAATGCCGATCTTTCCGATGATCGCCAGAATTACGTCTTTGGCTGTAACGCCCTTGCCCAGGGTTCCGTCGATGCGTATCTCCATGGTCTTGGGTTTGAACTGGCGAATCGTCTGGGTGGCCAGCACGTGCTCAACCTCGGATGTGCCGATGCCCATGGCGAATGCGCCAAACGCCCCGTGGGTAGATGTGTGACTGTCGCCGCAAACGATGATCTTGCCCGGCTGGGTGTATCCCTGCTCAGGCCCAATCACATGGACGATGCCCTGCAGAGGACTGAATCGGTCATAAAGCGTTACACCGAACTCATCACAGTTCTTGTCCAAGGCGTCCAGTTGTGCCTTGGCAATTGGGTCTATGATTGGCTTGGTTAGTTCCCATGTGGGCGTGTTGTGGTCCGCTGTGGCTACCGTAAGTTCGGGACGCCGAACCTTGCGGTTGTTCATGCGCAGGCCATCAAACGCCTGTGGAGAGGTGACCTCGTGGACTAGATGTAGGTCTACGTAGAGTACAGTCGGCTGTCCTTCCTCTTCGTGGACGATGTGACTGTCCCACATTTTCTCGAACATTGTTTTGGGCGCCATATTTCTCAACAAACCTCACTGTAGGATATGCAAGGGGCACGTGAATCGTGCCCCTTCGCTTCGTTATATGATTCTAGCTTTGACTATGAAGTAGGGACTTCTGCGGCCGGGCGCGTGCTCTCGGTGGCCAGAAGTCGGTTCAGGGCATTCATGTACGCCTTGGCGCTGGCGACGATGATGTCAACGTCGGAGCCACGGCCTACGTAGGCCTTGTTGTCCTTCTCGATACGAATGGTAACGTCCCCCAGGGCGTCGATGCCCTCTGTCACAGCATCAACACGGTATTCGGTCAGCTTATTTGGCACGTTTACCATGCGGTTGATGGCCTTGTACACCGCGTCAACCGGACCAGTGCCGGTGGCGGCGTCGGTTATCGATCGTCCGTCGGGGTCTATGATCGTGATGGTCGCGGTTGGTATCTCACGGTTACCGCAAGACACCTGAACATGCTCCAACTGGTAAATGGACGGAACGTCTACCGTGCGGCGTTGGCTGGACATCAAGGACTCAAGGTCGGTGTCCGTTACCTCGGGCTTTCGATCTGCCAGGAGCTTGAACTCCTCAAAGGCCTCGTTTAGCGCTTCTTTTTCCAGGTTGTAGCCTAGCTCTTCCAACCGGGATCTTAGGCCGGCGCGCCCGCTGAGCTTGCCCAGTACCAGTTTGTTATTCGGCCAGCCAATGGACTGCGGGTCCATGATCTCGAATGTTGAGCGCTCTTTCAGTATGCCGTCCTGATGGATACCTGAGGCATGCCTGAAGGCGTTGGCTCCTACAATGGCCTTGTTTGGCTGGACGGCGAATCCAGTGATATCGCTAACCAGCCTGCTAGTGCGGTAGATCTGGCGAGTGTCGATGTTGGTATCTACCTTGTAGAGGTCCTTGCGGGTCTCCAGACCCATGATGACTTCTTCCAGGGCGGCGTTGCCTGCCCGCTCTCCCAGGCCATTGATGCAGCCTTCTACCTGCCGTGCACCCTCTACGACCGCGGCCAGGCTATTACTCACGGCCTGACCCAGGTCGTTGTGGCAGTGCACGCTGAGAACGGCCTGATCGAAATTGGAAACGTTCTCCTTAATCAACCGCAGGCGCTCTCGGAACTCCCAGGGATAGATGTAACCCACGGTGTCCGGGATGTTTATGGTATTGGCTCCTGCGGCGATCACTCCCTCCAGCATCTTGTAGAGGAAGTCCATGTCTGTTCGAGTGGCGTCCATTGGCGAGAACTCTACGTCGTCGCAGTAGCTCTTGGCCCGCTCCACGGCGGCGATAGCCATTTCCATGACCTCTTCGGGATTGCGCCGAAGCTGGTGCATGATTTGCACATCGGAGCTGGATATGAAGACGTGAATCCTGGGATGCGCTGCGTCTTTGATGGCCCCCCATGCTGCGTCAACGTCGGGCAACACGCACCGAGCCAATGAAGCTATGATGGGCCTGCGTACCTCTCGTGCGATGGCCTGCACGGCCTCGAAGTCGCCGGGCGAGCTCGCTGCGAAGCCTGCCTCGATTACGTCGACGCCCAGCCTGTCCAACTGCTTAGCGATCTCCATCTTCTCGTGGGTGGTCAAGCCGATGCCCGCGGACTGTTCGCCATCTCGCAGGGTAGTATCAAATATTATGACTTTGTCGTTTGGCATTTTATGCTCCTGAAAGTGAGTTTCCAGTAATAAGTTGATGGATTACTAGCTACTGCCAAAGGACAACGTAGTCCGCCAGAACGAGCCCTGCTAGGACCCGCCCATTGCGGCGAACTACGTGGTATACCTCTATGCCATTCATAATTTCCGGACTCCTGTCGAATGTGTCTGGTGTTAAGGGCTGTTAGTGACTAATCATCATCCTTGAGGAAAGACATCATGCCGCGAAGCTCCTTACCGACTTTTTCTATAGGATGGTTCGCGTTTTCCTCCCGCATGCGGTAGAACGTAGGCCTGCCCTCGTCGTTCTCAGTGATCCACTGGCGGGCGAAACTGCCGTCCTGGATCCGGTCGAGGATACCCTTCATTCGCTCCTTAACGGACGCGTCTATGACCACCGGGCCGCTGGTGTAGTCGCCGAACTCCGCCGTGTCGCTGATGGAGTAACGCATGTAACCCATGCCGCCCTGGTACATCAGGTCAACGATCAGTTTCAGCTCGTGCATGCATTCGAAGTAAGCAGACTCAGGCTCGTATCCGGCCTCGACCAGTGTCTCGTAAGCCGCCTTGACCAGCGCTGTGACGCCGCCGCAAAGCACTGCCTGCTCCCCGAAGAGGTCCGTTTCAGTCTCTTCCTTGAATGTGCTGTCCAGCACGCCTGCCCTGGTGCAGCCGATGCCTCTTCCGTAGGCGAGAGCAACGTCGTGGGCTTTCCCGGTCGCGTCCTGGTGTACGGCGATCAACCCAGGCACGCCCGAGCCCCTGATGAAGACCTCTCGTACGCGGTGTCCTGGAGCCTTGGGCGCCATCATGGAGACGTCCACGCCTTCGGGTGGTTTGATGGTTTCGTAGTGAATGCAAAATCCGTGGGCGAACATCAATGTTTTGCCCGGCAACAGGTGGGGCTCAATGGATTCTTTGTAAATCTCTGCCTGCAGGTGGTCGGGAATCAGCATCATGATGATGTCAGATGCCTCTGCCGTCTGCGCCACTGTGCCGACTTTCAACCCGTCCGCCTCGGCCTTGGGCCAGCTCTTGCTGCCCTCGTAAAGGCCGACCATGACATTCAATCCGCTGTCTTTAAGATTTAGGGCGTGGGCGTGCCCCTGGCTGCCGTAGCCGATAATTCCTATTGCCTTGTCCTTTATCAAGGACATATCGGCGTCGGCTTCGTAATACATCTTGGCCATGGTGGCTCACTCTCCAGATTATTTTATAAAATAGGTTCGAACATTCAGCTATTAGCCGCCAGCTTTGGGTATTATGCTACTGATTGCTGACTGCTGACAACCGAAAGGTTTTCTTATACGCTGCCTGTCTCCATTATCACAGGCTTGACGGCCTTTGCATTCCTGCTTCCGTTGGTGTCGAAGGCGCTATCCATGCCTCGGCTCATAGCTACAGAGCCCGTCCGCATCACTTCCTGAATGCCAAACGACTTCAGCAGGTTCTGCAAAGCGTCGATCTTGTCCTCGTCGCCCACCACCTCTACGATCAGCGTCTCCGGCGATACGTCGATGATGTTGGCTCGGAACAGGTCCACTATCTGCATGATCTCGCTGCGCGACTGCACATTGGCCTTCACGCGAATCAGGGCAAGCTCACGAGTCACCGCGTTGTCGCCCGAAATGTCGGACACTTTGATAACATCGATCAGCTTGTGCAGGTGCTTGGTCACCTGGTCCACCACCCGGTCGTCGCCCTCCACCACGAAGGTCATGCGGGACAGGTTAGGTATCTCGCTGTGACCTACAGCCAGGCTGGCAATGTTGAAGCCTCGTCTCCTGAACATGCTGGTCACCCTGTTCAAGACGCCTGGCTTGTCCTCCACCAATGCTGTGATGGTGTGTCGGTTGGACGTTCCGTTATAGTTCAACCCCGTACCTCCTGTCGAGCGGGTCGGGGCTCTTCTATAAGGTGGTCAACGGCCATGCCCGCAGGAATCATGGGGTACACGTTGTCGTCCTGCTCCACCACGAAGTCGATAATCACCGGGCCGTCATGTTCCATGGCCTTATCTACCGCCGCCCGTACGTCATTCTTATCGGTGACCCGAATGCCCAGGATGCCGTAGGCGTCAGCCAGCTTCACGAAGTCGGGGTTGCCGCTATACACGGTTGCGACGTGGCTCTTCTCGTAGAAGAAGTCCTGCCACTGCCGGACCATGCCCAGGCAGTTGTTGTTCATGATGGCAAATTTCACAGGAATATTGTTTTCAACTAAAGTTGCCAGCTCCACCATGGTCATCTGGAAGCCGCCGTCACCCGCGATGGACCAGACCACTCTATCCGGCGCGGCTACCTGCGCACCCATGGCCCCAGGCACCTCGTAACCCATGGCCCCCGAGCCACATGACGAGATAAGAGAGCAGGGCTGGTTGAACGGGTAGTACTGCGCCGCCCACATCTGGTGCTGGCCTACGCCCGTCACAATGATGGCGTCGCCGTTAGTAGCCTCAGCTATCTCATTGATGATGTAGCGCATCTCCATCTTGCCGTTGTCGCTGCCCATTAGCGGATGATCACGCCTGAGTTGATGTACGTGGTTCACCCAATCGACATGGGTTGCCGGCTTTACCTGTTTGTTCAGGGCAGTTAACACCCGTTTGACGTCACCCACAATCGGCACGTCCACCTGAACGTTCTTGCCAATCTCCGAAGGGTCCACGTCAACATGAATCTTCTTTGAGCCTGTGGCGAACGTGGCCGTGTTTCCGGTAATACGGTCATCGAATCGCATGCCCAGGGCTATTATCAGGTCTGACTCTTCTATGGTCAGGCTGGCGTACGCCATGCCGTGCATCCCCGGCCAGCCCGAGTAGAGCACGTGGCTGGTCGGGAATCCGCTGACGCCCAACAGCGTAGTCACAACTGGAATCTGTGCCTTTTCGGCAAGCTCCAGCAGCTCGTCGTAAGCCTTGGACAGGATGATGCCGTGGCCTGCCAGGATGACCGGGCGCTCCGCTTCGCTTATTAGCTGTGCGGCTCTCTTCACCTGACCCATGTGAGGGTCCAGGTTGGGCTTGTAGCCCGGCAGGTCAATCTCCTCGGGATAAACGAACTCGCCGACCTCGGTGAATACGTCCTTGGGGATGTCCACCAGAACCGGACCAGGACGGCCCGTGCTGGCGATGTGGAACGCCTCCTTTATAACCCGAGGAATCTCCTCTGCCGTCATCACCAGGTAGTTGTGCTTGGTGATGGGTAGGGTGATGCCGGTGATGTCGCACTCCTGGAAGGCGTCGGTGCCGATGGCGGCGCGACCTACCTGACCGGTAATTACGACGATTGGTACAGAGTCCATATGCGCCGTGGCAATGCCTGTAACAAGGTTGGTCGCGCCGGGGCCGGACGTGGCCCACGCAACCCCAGGACGGCCCTTCACCCTGGCGTAGCCGTCGGCGGCGTGTGCTGCGCCCTGTTCGTGGCGCACCAGAATGTGCTTAAGCTCCGGGAACTCGGGCAGCGCCTGGTAAAGCGGCAGTATAGCGCCGCCGGGGAGGCCGAATATAACGTCCACGCCCTCACGGATCAGGCTCGCGCAGACCATCTGGCCGCCGTTCATCTTCATTTCAGTAGTCCTCCAACTTAATCGTGGCTTCGATTGATACTGCGGAACACCTGTTCCGTCAGCGAAAAAAATGCAATAAAAAAATCCCGTCCAAGTAAAGGGACGGGACGTTGTGTCTCGTGGTACCACCCAATTTGCTCGCCACCGGCGAACCTCTCAGAGGCTATAACGGAGCCAACCGCCCGACCCTATATGTAGTTTGGGGGGAGTACAGATTGCGCAGAACAAATTATCCACTGTGCCATGGATATGTTCTGCGACATGATTACTCCTACTACCCTTCAGGTCAGGTGCTCTGGGGCGAGTTCTCCAAGGCCCTGGCGTCGGATTCCCACCATCGCCGACTCTCTCTTGCCGGTACCTTCGGTACTACTCCCCTTCACAGCATTGTGATTATTTTAACACGACAGTTAAACAAGACTAGCAAAAAGAGGGCGAAGTGTCAACAATGATGGGGGATGCAGTTATCGTGCGCTTTTAACGGCTTAGTCTGCAATTTCGAAGTCAAAGCTCACCCCAAGGCTGACGCCTAACGCCTCAACAATCGCCTTTCGTCAGGTTTTATTATACCCAGTTCTAAGCTATCGACTATTAAAGCAGTGCATTATAGGTCAATTGACTTATGATAATTAGGAGTCTTGTGCAAATCTGCCTAATAATTAGAGATATAAGAAATTTATTATAACGCGGTCTGAATTGATGGTATAATAAAATTGTGATAATATGGGTTCAGAAGTTACATTTTATGATTACGTTAATAGCAGCGGGGAGAATGAAATTTCCCAGTGGTTAAGGGACGTCGGTGGTGGCGGGAAGGATAGTATTAGGGTTAAGGCACGGTTTACAAACACATTATTGCATTTGGAGGGCGATTATCCCACTAATTGGAAACGACCTTCCGTTGACAGCTTGCATGGCTCATGTCATGGTTTGTTTGAAATTAGACATGAAATAAGCAGGATCCAATATAGACTTATCGGGTTCCATGGGCCTGATAAGGGGACTGCAACGCTCATATTTGGAGCTAAGGAAGTCGGCGGTAATTTTGAACCCCGTGATACATGCGAAAGAGCGCAAGGGGTTAGAGCATTAGTTGAATCCGAACCCGTGAAATATAGGAGAGAACATGACTACTCTTAAAGAGAAACAATTATTTGAGAGTTTTCAGGACAAAGATTACAGAGATACTTTTGTACAAGAACATATTGGTGTTGGTTTGGCTTATCAGATTCGAGCAATGAGGGAGAAATTCGGCTGGACGCAGGAAGAATTTGCTAGGCGTGCTGGCAAGAGGCAGGAAGTAATTTCTCAATTGGAAAATCCTGATTATGGAAGTTACACCCTGAAAACCCTTAAAATCCTTGCATCCGCTTTTGATGTGGCTTTGCAGGTGAATTTCGTCTCTTTCAGAGATTTAATCAGAAATGCCGCCAATCTGACGCCTGAAATAATTGCGCCACCAAGCTATGACGAAGAACGGCAAATGACCTTCGCCGGGGTTCACGAGACAACAGATAACTGGTGGGAAAGCGACACATTCATAGTAGATGATGACCTAATAAGAGATTCGAATTTGTCTGCATATAGTGCGGATGCATTGGCCGTCAGTAACTTCGCAACTACTGATGTTGAAACACCTCAGCAAATTAGAGCACCTCGGAAAAGGGGGTTTGTTTATGAAGCTGCCTAAAGAATTACACGACAAACTTGCAGGCGAATTTCGGATAGCTGCCACTCGCATGACTGAGTCAGATTCTCCTGCCGAAAAGCTTTACTATTTTTCGGTGCTGTTTGGAGAGGCCACTAGGGTACTGAATTGGCATTGGGATACGGAGCTTGTGTTGATATGGTTTGCCACACAGCAGACTCACAATGTGATAGCTGGGCGACAGCAATCTATTACACAAGGTGAGCCAATCGTAAGACTGACCGATGCGTATTTCGTTGCCTTAACTGATGCCGTTCTTGAATTGGCTGATTATGTGGAGCAGGAGGGTAACGAACAACAACTTTTGGAGATTATTGGCAAATTCGCCGAATTGGCGTATTTCACAACGGGTAACGGTTACTATCTTGCGCAAAAGGGCACATTCAAGGTGTTCTAGTCCCCCCGGAACCTTGCGGCTACTTTGCTTGCCCTTTCTCACCAGGTTTCGGTTGAGCCTACAGCCTCAGCAGCCTCTCCGCGTTGCCGTGCAGGATTTTGGCCTTGTCTTCCTCGCTGAGCGGGATGTGCGGTATCCAGTCGGTGCCCGGTTTGTTGTCCACGAAGGGGTAGTCGATGGAGAACATGATGCGGTCCACGCCCAACTCCATGACCGAGCACAATAGTGCAGGGTTGGAGAAGTTGCCGCTAGTAGTGATCCAAAAATGCTCTGAAAAATACTCCCGGTAGGTGCGCGGCATGATCTTGTTGCCTTGTCTCTTCAGCGTATAGTCGATGCGCCACAGGAGGAAAGGCAAACCCTCGCCCATGTGGCCCAGAATGATTTTCAGACCAGGGTACTTGTCGAACACGCCGGACAGCACCATGCGGATGCCCTGCGTCGCCGTCTCCACCGTGAAGCCCCAAGACGCTGCCAGGATGCTGGGGAAGTCTTCCACGTAATCCCTGTAGTACCGCTCGACCACCGCCTCATCTGGCGTGGCCGGGTGCAGGTACAGGGGAACGTCCAACGCTTGAGCCCGCTCGAATATAGGCCAGAACTGCTTGTCGTCCAGGAAAAGCCCGTTGGTCAGACCGTGGACCATTGCGCCCTTGAAGCCAAGCTGTGTCACACAGCGTTCCAACTCGTTTGCGGCCGCCGCCGGGTCTGCGGTTGGCAAGGCAGCGAAGGCGGCGAACCGGTCCGGGTGGGCGGCCACCATTGCGGCCAGGCGGTCGTTGGCGCCCCTGGAGATGCGGACCGCCGTCTCAGAGTCCAGACGCTGCACCGACGGCGCACCTTGAGAGAGCACCTGCATGTCTACCCCGGCCTCGTCCATCTCCGCCAGACGCAACTCGCTGTAGTCGAATAGTCGGTCCAGGATTCGAGGGCCGTGCCGCTCGGTAGGCGGGAAGGTATCCGCAATCTCCCTGTCCCAGTAGTGTTCCTCCAGGGCGATTACCTTATGTTTCTTTTTTGAGCTCATTGGCTACTCCTTTTAATTCCAGGCGGTTGCTTTGAGAATTTGCTATTTAGTGGGGACTAAAAATTCTTCAATGCGCAATGACCCCGGGTATTGTTTTGGCTGTTGCGCCGAGCAGGATAGCGGACGGGCCGAGATTTTCGGTGTGAGGAGTATCAATCTTCTTGGCCATACCAGATTCGATTCATCTCAACGTCGGTCGGTATGGTATACCGGAAGGGGCTAATTGCCAATCGTCGCGGTTGCGGGGTCAAGAGGTCAGGCTGGTTTCCGGAGAGCGCCTGATGTAGAGGAAGCCCCGCTAATAATCTTCTTCGATTATTAGCGGGACTACGGGCCGTGGATTTAGCTGTGCAGTATGGTATGTCTTCGCGCAAGAAGCAGCGAGCCCGCGCCCAGCAGCAGCGCGCCGATTCCCGCCAGACCGGCGAGGCCCCAGTTGGATATGCTCACGTCGCCAACACTTGGCGTCCTCGGCGGTGCGGCGGTAATTTCAGGGTAGCCCGTTAAACGGCCTTGCAGCGTTCCCTCCATCCAGATCATCTCGTTGGCGGCGTACTGCGAGCCCGCCGTCGAGTACCTCGAATCGTTAACCGTCCAGTTGCCCGACGAGGTGTCGTAGCTGATGTTGCTCACCAGAAGGCCGGTTCGACCCGGTGTGGGAACTGGGGCATGCACAAAACCCGACCCCATAATGGTGCCGTCGAAGAAGTCCATGAACCTGTTCGTAGCCTGCTCTCCGATGTCCTCTCGTACCAGGCCGACCAGTGGATTGTCCGACGCGACGATGATTTCGGAGAGCGCCCCTATAATGAGACCTGTGTCCCAAGGGGTGTACGTGTACGTCGTTGCGCCTGCTTCCGTTGCATAGGTCTGGGCGTCCTCGTCCCACAGGGCTTCAAGCTCGTCCCACAGGTCCAGCGCCGTGTTCAGGTACTTGATGTTTCCGGTCAGCCGCCAGGCCTCAATGAGACCCCTTATCGAGGCAGCCTTCTCGAAAGCGGTAGTCTCAACATTGCCAAGGCCGAGAGCAAGGTTTTCTACCTCCTGGGTGATGTCAGCCATCGGGGCCTGCTCGCCCATCGCGGCGGCGTACCAGGTCAGCGCCACTATCGCCAGACCCTTGTCTTTGACTTCCGTCACGGGGTTGGCCTTCACAAGTTCAAAGGTCTGGCCCCACATGCCCATGAGTTGCTCCATCTGCTCAGGGGTCGCCATCTGCTGAGCGAACGCGCCCAACATCGGGTAGTCCTCAGTATCTTTAATGGTATACATGAAGTCCGACAGCGCCCACAGCATCACGGCCTGGTCGAACGAGTCCACACCATCGTCCACGACCTGCCTTGTGCCGCCATCCATGTTTATGGAGGTAACGTAGCCGTTTTCGGTCATCAGGTTGGCCCCAACGAACTGGAGAATCATCATTCCGTCTGCGGTGAAGGCCAGTGATAGGAATGCCTCCATCTCAGGCGAGGGAAAGAGGATGGACTCGCCATTGAAGCCCTTATGGAAGAACTTGGCCCACTCCGCAAATTTCATGATAAGCATGGCCTGGTCGCGGGTTGCTATGGTGGTGTCGAAGCCTTCCGGGTCCCAGCGCATGGTGCCGAAGTCCATGGGGTCCACTGTGGCGTCGGGAACCAGGCGCGGATCGGCGGAGGCGTAGACCGCGCTCAGCAAACCGGGATTTGCCGGCATGTTGGCTGGGTCGAAGTTGGCCATCTGCCCCATTTGTCCCATCATCCCCATAAACATCTCAGGTGGAATCATGTTGGGCACGAGAGGGATGCCGACGCCTCCCATCATCACAGGCCCGGCGAAATTGTCTACGGACAGGAAATAGGCCTGTAGGAGCGTCGTATCCAGGCGGTCCTTATCTATCCCCTGTGCAGATGCAGAGGGCATATTGCTGCCCACTAGTGGAAAAGCGAGCATCAGGGCTAAAAGCACCGGCAGCCCGCCGCGTAGTAGTAGCCGAGCTCCGACTAAATCTCTCAGAAAATGCATTCCCCTCACCTCGTCGTAATTTTTTGATGCGCGTATTTTTGGTACTTCGCACAATAGGATGCAGGCAGGATGAATGCGATGTTGGGCGTTAGTGAGGGAAGCATGAGGATTTGGACAGGTGATGGAAGGCAGCCCCAAAATAAGTGGGGCCGTCTGCAAAATCGATTACCGGTTATTTATACCTTACTTGGAATGGACCTTGGCTTACTCGACAATGCGCGGCTTCAGCACGTCCAAGTCAAACTCGACGCCTAGCCCCGGTCCTGTTGGTGGGGTGATGTAACCGTTCTCAAAAACAAGGGGCTCCTTGAAGATTGACCTGTGGAGCGGCCCCATGTTTGCCTCCTGTATAAGGAAGTTCGGCGAGCAGGTGTCGATCTGAATTGCGGCGGCGGCGGCAACCGGCCCGCAGTACATGTGGGGCGCGATCATGGCGTAGTGGGCCTCAGCGATGGCGGCGATCTTCTTCGCCTCCGTTATACCGCCACACTGCCCAACATCCAATTGAATAATCTGGGCCGCCTTCTTCTCAAGCAGCTGGGAGAATTCGTACTTCGTAACCAGGCGTTCCCCGGTTGCTATAGGGATGCTGGTGTGGGCGGCAACTCTGGCCATCTCGTCGATATTCTCTGGCGGCACAGGCTCTTCGAACCAGAAGGGCCAGTACGGCTCGAGATATTTGGCGACTCGGATGGCGCTATAGGTCGTCAACTGGCCGTGAGTCCCAATCCCCACCTCCAACTTGTTGCCGACGGCGTCCCGAATACTCCGGAATATCTTCGCGGCATGCTCTATCTCCCACAGGGGGATATCCCGAGGTATTGGGTATAGGGGGGAGAATGGATCGAGCTTGCAGGCCGAATTCCCTTCCTCTAGAAGTCGGGCTGCGACCTCGCCAGCCTCCTCGGGATTGTCTTTGAAGGCGCCTCCCGGCATGTAAGCGTACGCTCGCAGCTTCTCGTGATACTTGCCGCCGAGCAGATTGTAGATCGGCTGGTTCGTCGCCTTGCCTACGATGTCCCACAGCGCC
>MUCK01000051.1 GCA_002816705.1 SAR202 cluster bacterium Casp-Chloro-G4 | reverse complement strand
GGAGGACCCTTCGGTCGATGGCGCGAGACATTGGGAATCTTGCGACACAATACTGTTTGTCAGGTTCATTCCTCACTTTCGATATTTGAATCAAGCTTTTTGACATTAGGTCCGAATAGTGGCATGAGTTCCCCCCATCGGTGCATTACCATTGATCGATTTCCCTAGCATGCAGGAAATTGGCTCCAAGTCGATCGCCTCTCGCATGCAACTATTAATTTCGCTTTGTTGGGTAGGGCCAAAATCCATTGGAATCTCAATATTGTTGCCGAAGATCGTCGTAACCGCACTTCCATGGAAATTCCCCAGCATACAATCACATGTTCCAGCATGCCAGCCCCTCTGAGCCTAGAAGTACCATTTCGACGTGATCCTCAGGGATATATTTCTGCCCTTCCCTCCATGCGAATTCATGCGGTGCATAAATGCCATTACGGTATATCCATTTGCAAATCGCCGACAATTCTTGCTTGCCGCCCCTTCTACTCCACCCAGCCCAACCCCTCGTCCACGTACGTCGTGCTGCCCACGGACGAGACTTTGACGTACTGACGGTACGTCCCGCCATCCACATCTCGTTGCGCTTCATGCGTGTCGGTGCGCCACTGGACTGACGCAGCGTCTGGGCCATCTCGTAACGCCTCGGCTAGCACACGGCCATCCATGCCCTCGCCACCGGACAATCCAAGAATCCTCAGAATCGTCGGCGCGAGGTCGATGTTGCCCGTGGGATTGTCGATGGTTAGCTCTTGTTTAAAGCTGGGCCCTCTTGCGAACAACACGTTGTGAGTCTCGTGCCTGCTCATAGAGCCGTGCTGACCCTGTCCCGGACCAAGGCTTGTGGAGAACGCGTGCCCTGCGAAGCCCGCTTCGTTTACCTCAGAGTCCCACCTGAAGGACATGGCCAACTCCGGCGTCCGCTCGCCCTGCATGCCAGCCACAGAAGCCGGCACAGTGCCAGCAATGCCCGCTACGGCCTCAGACGCCATCAATGCCCCACACCAGGGCTGACCCATGAGCCACTGCGCCAGGCGGTCAGTCGTATCCCTGTCGCTTTGGTGAGTGTAGAAAAGCGCCGAGCCGCCATTAGGCGCAACGACAACGCCGCCCGGCTGATCACCAGCAGGGAACCCGGCTTGCCGCACCTCGGCCTCGATATCTATCGCATCTTTCACCGTGGAGTAACCGTGGTCCGAAATCACGAACACGTCAGTATCGCCGTCCAGATGCGACAGCAGCCTGCCGAACTGTTCGTCCGCCTCACCAATAGCCTTTGACGCCACCTCCGAACCAACGCCGTGAGCGTGCTGAGCGTGGTCCGGCTCCGAGAACCATACGAAGGAAACGGCAGGCTTGCGCTCGGGCCACACGTACTGAGTGGCGATATCAGTCCCCCTGACCAGCTTGTCCGCGTTGGTCACGCCGGATTCGGGCCACACTCCGAATCTGCCTACGATCTCATCGTGAAGGCTATACGGCAGACAGAATTCGGGGTGAATGGTCGCGCCACCGGACTGCTCGGCCCTGGGATTGTGTACGTAGGCGTTCCCCGACGTACCCGTCACCACCGCGACATACTCCTGGCCATGTCCTGAAAGAATATCCGCCAGGGTCGGTTGAAGTAACACTCGCCCTGTCTTTTGCGCAAGCTGCGCCAACGTGGGCTCCAGCGCAGAGAAGGCCAAATAGGGATCGAAATCCCGAACCACCAGCGTGTTGGCTGTCAGGCCATGGCGACCCGGATGCATCCCGGTGACCATGCTGGCCGCGTTGATGCGAGTCACTGTGGGAAACACAGCGTGATTATTGGTGAATGTCACGCCGTCGGCAGCGAACCGCGCCAGATTCGGCATCAAATTGAGCGTTACCTGGGCGGGCTGCAAGCCATCGAAAGCAACAATGACAATGGATTTCATAAAATTCAGACCTTTCGATTTGGCTTAATTAGCCTAAATATCCTAATTTTTCTAAAAAAACCAGACAACGAATTTGACTTCGCATGTTACCAGTTTACAATAGGCGCATACGGAACGATATTAGCCCTATGGAGGCGCTACATGATTACAAAGTTCGACAGCCTTTTCGCTGGACACATAGACATGGAGAACGTCGGTTACGGCGGCACTGCCGTCAACGACCGCAAGTTCTCCAACAAGCAGCTTGCGACAGCCTATGACAAGACTGATGCCATCGCCAAGCTCATGGACAAGAGCGGTTTTGATACCTTATGGATGGCAGAACACCACTTCCAGCCCGAGGGCTACGAGTGTCTGCCGAACATACTGCTTACGGCAGTGCACCTGGCCCATATCACCAAGAACATCATGCTCGGCTGCGGTTTCAACATCGCACCTATGTGGCATCCCCTGCGTCTTGCTGAAGACTACGCCACCGCCGATTACCTAACAGGCGGTCGAGTCCGCTTTGGCGTGGGCCGAGGCTACCACAGCCGCGAGATCGAAACCTTCGGCTCGCCTCTGTTCGACCAGGAGGCCAACCGCGATCTGTTCGAGGAGCAGGTTGACATCGTCTTCAAGGCATTCAATAACGAGTCCTTCTCCCACAAAGGTAAGTACTACACCTTGCCTCCCAGCGTTCCCTATCGCGGCTACCAGTTGGAGGAGATTACAGTGGTACCAAGGCCCGTAAACCCTGTGGAGTGCTGGCAGCCGGTGCAAAGCGCCACCCCGCGCGCTCTGGACTTCATGGCCAAGCACGGCATCAAGGGCGTAATAGGCGGCGGCGTTGCCGAAGGCGGAGCCATGCACCGTGTTGTGGAGGCCTTCCAGCAAGCCAACGCCCGAGCTGGCAAGAAGCTTCAACTAGGTGAAAACCTCAGCTTCGGCTTCCATTTCTACATTGCAGACACTGTTGAGGAAGGCATAAAGGCCGCCGGCAAGTACTACGAAGAGAACCTGAAAATGTTCGGGCCCCTACGCCTGGTACGAGCGCTGAGCGAAGAGCAGATCGACATAATGTCCGACCCAACCAAGGCACCCACAGCAGACCTGCCAAAGATCGACGAAGCAGTGAAGTCAGGTGGCTTCCTGACGGGACCTCCCGAGCACATCATCGCACAGCTCAAGTCGCTGGAAGAGCGATACCCTGGCCTCGACCGTATTAGCGTAGGCCAACCAGTCGGCACCCCGCAATCGGTAATTCTGGAGCAGCTAGAGCGGTTCTCCAAGGAGATAATGCCCGCCTTCAAAGGCCGCGTCCAGCAACCCGTCTCCGCCGACTAATTAATAAAAACTAGCCCTTTCCTCCCGCAGGAATCCCGGTGAGGGACAACAATAAAGGCAATCGAGAGGGGAATCCTCTCTCGCAGGGGGCCTGTGGGATGTGTCCCCTGCTAAACAAATCCCGTCCGGGCGGGAGGGATGGTAATAAAACCCAACACCCATTTAGGAGATATCCAAAACATGCCAAACAAAAAAGGCACCGCCCTCATGATGGTCTGGGCAGACGTCCCTGCTGAACTGGAAGACGACTTTAACGCCTGGTACACAGAAGAGCACATAATAGAGCGCATGGCCTGCCCCGGCTTCCTTAACGCCGCACGCTATGAGGTCGTTACCACCGGCCCCAAGCACCTGGCCATGTACGAGTTGGAAAGCCTGGCCGCCCTGGAGACGCCGGAGTACCAGAAGGTACGCGCCAACCCCTCCGAGTGGACGAAAAGAGTCTCGCCCGACGTCATTGGCACCACCTTCATCCGCAACACCTACAAGATGTTCCTACCCGACAAGCTCTCCGACGATATGGCCAACAGAGGCATGGCTCCCGCCCTTCAAATTGGTCGCATCAACATCAAGCCCGAGGACGAAGACGGATGGAACGACTGGTACAACACAATCTATATCCCCAATTACGAGAAGGTTCCCGGCGTCATCAGCGGTCGCCGATTCCTGGCCGCAGAGGGTCAGCCGAAGTACCTAACCGTCTACGACTTCGAGCACGAGAACGTCTCCAAGAGCGACGAGTGGAACCACCAGCGCGGGCTAAATCCCGCCAACGAGTACTGGCAGAAGACCATGCTGCACCTGCCAGACTCTCCCGGCATCTGGAGAAAGACCTTCGAGCTGTAATCAGGCCTGAATGGGCGGCGTTAATAAGACGTGCTCCTATCTGCCCCTGCTAATAAACCTCACAGACTCGTCGTCGGGACCATAACTCCCGGCGACGGCGCACGGCGGCTCTGGCAGCATCAAAACTCCCCAAGAAAATCTCCGAATCGCCCAACATTGCCCGTATGCCCCATAGCCATTATCATGTGGGGCGTTAGACTCATCCATTTCGGGAGACTCCCTCATGCCAAGCCTCGTGCTTAAAACCGCCATCGGCAACTACGGTCAGACCGAGGGCCTTAAGGACGGCTCCGTTAAGTCCGACAGATTCGACCTGGAACATGTCGAGATCACACCTGTACCGATGATCTTTCGTCGAATGGTGCGCGGCCTGGAGTTCGATGTCGCAGAGATGGCGCTTTCCACCTACCTGTGCGCCAAGCATCACGGCAAAGCCTTCACCGCACTGCCCATCTTCCTAACCCGCGCCTTCTACCACGGAGGTGTTGCCGTAAACGTCGACTCGGGCATTCAGTCCCCTGCCGACCTGGCTGGCAAGAGGATTGGACTGCGAAGCTATACCCTCACACCCGGCATATGGACGAAGGCTATCCTCAAGGACCAGTACGGCCTGGACCTGGATTCCGTAACCTGGGTGCTGTCCGGCGACGAGCATGTGGCAGAGTACGTTTATCCTCCCAACGTCATCTCCTCCGAAATGGACAGCGTCGCAGAGATGCTGTTGTCGGGAGAGGTTGACGCCGCCATCGGCGCAGGCCCTATCGACTCGCCGAAAGTCCGGCCTCTCTTCCCCAATGCCGATGAGGACGACAAGGCCTGGCACAACCAGACCCGAATCTACCCCATCAGCCACCTGCTGGTAGTGAAGGACGAGCTATTGGCCGCAGAGCCCTGGTTGGCCGAAGAGTTGTTCTCTTTATTCGCAGATGCCAAGAAGCCCTACATCGACCGACTGCAGTCTCAAGGCCCGGCCAACGCTCATGATGAGGAGCAGATCAAGATGGGAAGGATCGCGGGTGGCGACCCCATCCCTTATGATTTCGAGGGCACGCGCCATACGCTGGAGCAGTTTATCCAGTTCAACGTGGACCAAAAGATAATACCAACAGCCTTCCAGCCCGAAGAGCTATTCCCAGAGCAGACTTTGAGTTTGAAGGGTTAAGCAACAGCCACTACCCCTACGACGCTTGCAATAAGGAGGCCAGCAATGACCACAGCCAATCACCAAACCTACGTATACGTCGGCCTGGGAGGCGAAGGGGACAACCTCGCCCAGGGCGGTATGATGCGCATGAACGGCGGGGACTGGCAAAGTATTGCCAAGGGCCTCCCGGATAATCCCCAGGTGCGCGCCCTGGCCATACACCCGAATAATCCGGCCACCGTCTACGCTGGCACTCAATCCGGGGTTTACCGCAGCGACGACCGCGGAGACAGTTGGCAGGCCCTGAATACCCCCAGGCAGGACGTGTGGTCCCTGGCTTTCCATCCGAGCAACCCGGACATCGTATTCGCCGGTTACGAGCCCTGTTCCATCTACACCTCGTACAACGGAGGCGAGAGCTGGAAGCAGGCGGACACCAGCCGAATCCACTATCCCGACGTAACCACATACATGCCGCCTCTGGCCAAGCGCGTAATTGGCATCGCCGTGGACCCATCCGACGCCAACGACGTTTACGCCTCCATAGAGGTGGGCGGCCTGCTGGCCAGTCGCGACGGCGGGGAGAGCTGGGACTCCATCACCGATGGCCTTTACAGGGATAACCACACTGTCGACCTGCATGGCGTCCAGGTCAGCTCTGCCTCTCCGGGCATGGTATTCATAATTGCCCAGGTGGCCATGTTCCGCAGCCCCGACAGAGGCCGGCACTGGGAGCACATGCGGTTCGGCGAGATGTTCCCCGGCGGCTCCTACTGCCGTGGGCTAACGGTCGCGCCCGACGATCCCAGGACGATCTACCTGGCGGCCGGCGCTGGTGGTGGCGGAGCGCCTGCAGGGACCGAGGAGGCCGGAGCCGTATTCCGTACCCGCGACCTGGGAGACACCTGGGAGCGGCTGGATCTGGGCAGTACTCCTCCTGGTCGAATGTTCCAGGTGGCCATCGACCGAGCCGTCCCTGATAGGATTTACTGCACCACCAATTACGGTCACTTCTTCGCCAGCGAAGACGGCGGCGACAGTTGGAAAGGCAGTCAGATTCCAGTGGAAATGTCCCGAAGTCTCCATGTCTACCCCATGGTCTGTGGCTAAATTAGCCACAAGGGCATGCCCGCGTCGCTAGTTTGCGTTATCATATATATGTAAGACTTTGTAATCCAGTAACAGACTACTAGGTTTCCAGGAGACATTATTTGACTACAACCTCACTAGAACGTGCCACATCCGAAGTAGCTGAAGAAGATTTAGAGCGCATGGCTCTGGAGCAGAAGGACTTGCTATCCGAATTCAAGGATTACAAGGTCGGACGCGAGGGCCCTCTGACGAACAAGATGATGGCCGATCAGGGCTTTCCGGGGAGCAGCGCAAAACGCTTCCAAAAGATCGGGCGGATTAACGGCTACATGCGCGAATTCAACGGCTCTTCCACGTCAGGTGACGGCACGAATTTCATGGCGGCCACCGTAGTTCACCTATTCGACTCACCTGAGTCCGTTCACACATGGATGCATGATGTGTTTCTTCACGACTTCGAGGAGAACATTGGCACCAAGCTAGACAACGAACAGGAGCTGGTGGCTGTAGAGCGTCTTGAGCCTAAGGGGTTCTTCGATGAAGCAGTCGCGTTAAAGGCGCTGCACAACGAAGACGACAAGCTGGTCTCCGTCACTATCGTCGACTTTCGCCTGGGTCGCCTGCTGGGGGTCGCCTTTGTGGGCACCCACGGAGATCATCAGCGTCTGGACCTTGCAACCCAGTTGGGCACAGCGCTGGAAAAGAACATGGTTCGAATCGCTTTAGGGTAAAGGTCGGCTAATTCATAATCTGAATGCGATGCGACCCGGCCCATCTCACTTCGCGTCGCCATCTGGACGAAACAATGATCTGGGATGAACTCTGGCAAAGCGACCCAGACCTGGCTAACCTGGGCGAGGAGCGCTTCAACCGCACCGGCCTCGTCCTCATCGCAACACTACGTAAAGACGGGTGGCCACGTATTAGCCCTGTCGAACCCCTCATTACAGGCGGTCGCCTGTATCTGGGCATGATGTGGCAGTCCCGCAAAGCCCTCGACCTACTGCGCGACCCTCGCTGTACGGTGCACAACACCATCTCCAACAAGGACGGCACCGAAGGCGAGTTCAAGGTATATGGCCGCGCCGTAGACATCCAGGACCCCGATCTACGGCAGCGATATGCAAAGGCCTTTTTTGAGAAGTTGGGCTTGGACCCCACCGCAGACGGCTCTCCGTTCCACCTCTTTTCCATCGACATCGAAAGCGTCGCCTTCGCGATACTTGAGAACAATGAGACATGGACACGCAAGCTCTGGAAGGCGGGCTAACCCAGCCAACTACAAAATCGAATTCTCACAATTGATTGCTTCACATTACTCCTCAGGATCGTCCGACATCTGAATTTCATCGGGTAGTAAACGCGGAAGCACTACGAGACCGAGCGCGTCAACATTTCTGAATCCATGCTCCAGCCAATTTACCGTCCTAATGGTCTTCCAAGTATAAACCGCGCCATCTATCTGCTTGGCCAGAGATTCCGCTTCGGCAGATTCTTCAAGTTGAAAGAACTTTACATCTACTTCGAGCCGTAGCGTTTGATCCATCATTCCTTAGAGGCCTCCCCTTCCAATAGGCGTTTATATCGCCCTCTATTATCAACAAATTCAACGATACCATGTTCGCGCAAGTTCTGAAGCTGCTGACGCAATTTCGCATGGACATGGCGATTTTTAGGATATTCTTTGGCAGCGTCGGAGGCGCAGGCTTCAAAAATATCATCCATACGAAAAAAACTGTCCGGCATCTGCAATACTCCCCGCAAGGTGAGTCTCCGCCACCCGCTAAAACCTTGCAGCAATTTCGTCATGTCCGTGATTTTGAATTCCGCTTCACCAAAAGAGTCGCTATCTCCCTGATGTTCAAACTTTGTGAGTGCCGGCATCGTGACCTTGACGGATTCGAGAGAATCATGCAGACCTTCCAAGTCCTTTAATGACATCCTGCGGGGCGGCCTTTCAGCACCGAAGCCACTTAAAACGGATTCCGCGAGTCTTCTGGCCATAAGAGGATTACGCGTGGCCAATCCGCATTCCCTATTTCGATGGAGCCCTGAAAAAGTCGCGTTTGCTGAAGTCACCAATGCCACCGAGTCGTCCACGACATATACCTTGGCGTGAATATCGCTAAGGGTGCGTACATCTACGCCTTCTCTCGATAGAGAACAAAGAGTGAGAAGATTTGAAGCCCCTACAGCGAAGTCCCGAAGGTCGGTTCTGGTAACCAACGTTCTCGGCACATCCTCATTAATGAGGTTCATAACCTGCTTGAGGCCACCATTTATGTAAGGACTTCCTATGACTAGTCGGCTTCGACAAGTCTTGATATTTTCAGCCAGCCACTCAAATGTGGGTGTCGTGACAATTTCTAATTCTTGGGCCATCTCAGATTTTTCCATGATTCAATTTCCTATGCACCCACGCTAGCCATCGCGACTTTCCAGATCGATCG
The DNA here is from genome assembly GCA_002816705.1 of SAR202 cluster bacterium Casp-Chloro-G4. GTDB lineage: Bacteria > Chloroflexota > Dehalococcoidia > Lucifugimonadales > JADFKI01 > Casp-Chloro-G4. The sequence goes on along the minus strand of MUCK01000051.1, from coordinate 1,613 downwards.
TGCAATTAAATGATGTTATCATACCAACAGAAATCAACCCCATCAGGAGAAAACCATGCGCGCAGGATTTGGGCAGTTCAGACAGGCCACACCAGAGTACCTGAGGTTCGCGGGTCAGTACGGCGCCACTGACGTGCTTCTGAATAATCCCGATCTACCTGGCGCTGGTGGACGCTGGGAGTTGCACGACCTGGTTAAGTTGCGCCTAGCAGTAGAACAGCACGGCCCCAAGCTTTCCGCAATCGAGAACGTTCCCACCAGCTTCTACGACCACATCATGCTGGCAGGCCCCCGCCGCGACGAGCAGATCGAGAACATGATCTACACCGTACGCAACATCGCCCGCGCCGGCATTCCTATCTTCGGCTACAACTGGATGCCCTCCCACGTCTGGCGCACGACCCCCGCCGTCATTCGCTGCGGCGCTCTTGCCACCGCCTTCGATTACGAGGAGGCCAAAGCCTTGCCGCTAACCCACGACCGGGCCTACACGGAAGAGGAGATGTGGGACAACCTGGAGTACTGGATCAAGATCATCACTCCCGTCGCTGAGGAGGAGGGCATTCGCCTGGGCATACATCCCTGCGACCCGCCAGTGGAGGCTCTCGGAGGCATACCCCAGTTGCTGAGGAGCTTCGACTCCTACAGGCGTCTTGTCGAGATAGTCCCTTCGGACTGCAACGCCATCGAGTTCTGCCAGGGGACGTTCTCCGAGATGCAAGGGGACGACATTTACGAAATGATACGGTACTTTGGCGAGCGCAAGAAGATCCTGTATGTACACTTCAGAAATGTATCAGGCCAGGTCCCCAAATTCCATGAGGAGTTTATCAACACTGGCTACGTAGACATGTACCGGGCGATGAAGATATACCACGAGGTTGGGTTCGACAGCTTCTTCATTGACGACCATGTGCCGCACACTCACCAGGATACCGAGTGGGGCCATCGTGGACGGGCGTTTGCAAACGGGTACATACAAGCGATGATAGAGGCCGTGACCAAGCAGTCCGTAGACTAGCTCTTACAGGGATTGTGGGCTATGGATGAAAGGGTTAGAGCGGCCGAGCTGATGATAGGTGCGAGGGTCTAGTCGCTGCTCCAGCGTCTACCAGCTTCTACAATTTGCCAATTAGCGGAAATAAAGGTCATGACAGAGGCGAGCGCTATCACTCCCAGTGCCATCAATGTCTTTGCTCTTGTGCTCACGTCGTACCTCCTTGCGGGCATCTTCCCGTGGCGCGTCCTTTTTGATCTCATCAGCACCGGCCTTAGAAGGTGTGTTCCCATACATCCGGAAAATGGACGCATAACCTTAGCCTAAGAAACACTTAACCACAGCTTATTATTCCAACGTGAACACATAGGGGCATTCCCTGTACCAATTCGCTGACAGTTGGTGCGGAAAGAGTGAAGCAAAGTGACCGGTGGTGAACAGCGTTCCGGATACGTACGTCTATATTAGAAAGTCACCACGGGATATCCTTAGAACTTCGGTATGAGAAGGACAACCAAAGCTACTCCCCGACGCTTCGTGAAAATCAAAAAAGGGCTGGTCTTGCGACCAGCCCTCTTCTTCTTAGCGAAATTTAGCTAAATAACCCGCCTGACAA
>MUCK01000050.1 GCA_002816705.1 SAR202 cluster bacterium Casp-Chloro-G4 | reverse complement strand
TCAGGTTTCATCACCCAAAGTCTACCTTGAGAGGCCTTCTTTTTATACTTTTCCTAGAATCATCCAAATTCGGGATGACTCATGTTTTTCTTTGCCATGAATTTTTTCAGCGGGAGGCTATGAGGCGGATGCCGCCTTGGCTGCGTCCAGCGCCGCGTCGAAGTTAGGTAGCTGTGAGATTATAGGCACATACTCTACGTGCTTCACCACATCGTCCTTGCCGACCACGAAGACTGCACGGGCGAGCAGACCACTTTCCTTAACGTGAACGCCGTAGCTGTCGCCGAACTCTCTGCTCTTGAAGTCGGAAACGGTCTGGACCTTATCCACATTGTTCGCGCCACACCAGCGGGCCTGCGCGAAGGGAAGGTCCATGCTGACGGTTAAGATCGTGACATCGTCCGGCAACGAGCCGGCCAATTCGTTGAATTTCTGTGTCTCGTCACTGCATACGCCGGTATCCAGTGACGGCACGGAAGCGATAATGCGTACCTTCCCTGCGGTATCGGCCAGCGATACTGGCTTTAGACCTGCGCCCGAGACTGTAAAACCCGGAGCGTTGTCCCCTACCTTAATTTCCGGACCGAGCAGTGTAAGTTTATTATCACCGGCCGCGAAAACGCCTGTGCGTTCCTCCAACATAAATGTGTCTCCTTTAAATGCTTTATGGGTTAAATTTGTGAAATATTATCAGGTAGGCCGCACGGCAAGTCAATGTGTCGCTTAACCGGGCCGCTTCTTTCCCGTCTTCTCCTCGTAAAGCCGCCATGTCGCTTCATTGAAAGGGTAGTACTTGCCCGGTGAGCACTGCTCTATTTCCAACTGCGCCTTGATGACTTCCTCCACCTCTTCACGCTGGTGGGCGATCGCAATCACTTCGTCTACCGCCTGGCGGGCCACGACCACTACGCCATCGTCGTCGCCCACAACTGCATCACCCGGACGCACCAGCACGCCGCCGCACTGGATTGCGTCATTCACCTGCCAGGGCCAGAACTCCGCCGGACCCTGCTTTGCTGTGGCACTGGCGGAGTAAACGGGGAAGCCGTAGCCCTTGAGCACCACGGTGTCCCTGACGCCGCCGTCGGTCACAAGGCCACCGGCTTTAAGTTGCTTCATACGTAGGAACTTGATATCGCCGCCGATGGAGCTGTACTCCCAGCCCATCGCGTCGATCACCAACACCTCGCCTGGACCGCAAAGCTCAATGGCAACGTATTCTGCAGAGTCTGCTCCCTTGGGCTTGTCCTGCACGATGTCTGGCCTGTGGGGGACGAACCTCAGCGTCACGGCTCTCCCCGCCATATGCTGACTAGACTGAAGCGGCTTGGCGCCTTCAATGTAGCTCATAGGCCACCCTTTTACCCATAGGCCATCGATCAGCGTCTGGGTGGGAATGCCTTTGAGCACCTCTAAAGTCGCGTCTGAAATTGGCGGCAAATCTGCCATGAGGTCACCTCTGTTTGGTATTCGCGGTGCTATTTTATGTCCTGACTGCGCGTGTAACAACTAAGCGGAGCTGAATCAGAATTGGGCGGGCCTCCAGTTTCCGGGCGGCATGGTGTAGATTGAGTTAGCCGACGGAGGGTGTTTAGGCACCAGGCTTATCCAGGTGGCACAGTAACGCGCGTTACTTGAATAAACTCTGTGGACAGGGTGGAAGGCTTTGGCTATAATATCTTGGGTCGCCTAGCTTCCGCTGACCTGATGAGTCTCGAAAGCATCTCAAGTTACGGGACCAGGCCGAGGTGGTGGAATTGGTAGACACGCAGCGTTGAGGGCGCTGTGGCCGCAAGGCTGTAGGAGTTCGAGTCTCCTCCTCGGCACCAGCAACAACCCATCGGGGCGACGTAGCCAAGTGGTCTAAGGCGGGGGTCTGCAAAACCCCTATTCGGCGGTTCGAATCCGCCCGTCGCCTCCAACAACCTACCGCATTACAGAATGGATGGATTCAATAAAAAAGGGTTATTTGCGTCTGTCGAACCGCGTGGCCGACTTGAATCAAAAAGCCTTCTTGGTAATGTTGGCCCTGATGCTGGTAGCGCTAGCTGGGTGTTCCTATAAAGCCGACCAGTCTCCCCCTAACCCACCTCAAGCAGACTCCGCGAAACCATCAAGCACCAGGCTAAGGCTTGTTACAACCACCAGCCTTTACGACACCGGACTCTGGGATGAGTTGGAGTCTCGTTTCGAACATAAGTATGGTATCCAACTAGATGTAATCTCTGGCGGCACCGGTAAGGCTTTGCAGTATGGCAGAAATGGCGATGTGGACGTTCTGACCATTCATGACAGAGCCCGTGAAGAGCAATTCATTGCGGATGGATTTGGCACAATGCGGAATGTGGTCGCCTATAATTACTTCCTCATTATCGGCCCGCGAGACGACCCAGCCGGGCTAAAAGGCATGAACCCGCAGGATGCCTTGGCCAGGCTCATGGTGGCGGGAAAGGCGTCTCGCGACAATGTGAGTTTTGTTTCCAGGGGCGACGATTCGGGCACTCACTCCAGGGAAAAGAGCATCTGGACGCTAGGCGCTTTCGATTATAATGAGGTTCGCAAATCCGGCGTCTGGTATATTGAGGCCGGGACCGGGATGGGAGCAACTCTTACGCTGGCCAACGAGAAATCGGCGTATACATTGACGGACATAGGCACATATTTGGCCTTTCAGGGTGACCTCGACCTCATGCCGATCGTCGAGTCAGGCGATGCACTGCTAAACGTCTATTCCGCCATCCCAATTAATCCTGGCAAGCTTGATGGCATCAATCGGACTGATACTGACAAACTGGTAGAATTCCTCATGTCTGAAGAGATTCAAGATGTGATAGGCCAGTATGGTATCAGCGAATATGGAAGGCCACTTTTCATTGCCGCTGGAGGGATAGACCCCGGTGACTAAGGTCCACACGCCTGAAGCGCGGATGATTAACTAATCTGGAAAGGCGGAGGGCATGGAGGTACTCTTAGACAGTCTTGTCACCGCCATCCGATTGATTTTAAGCGGAGACAAAGAAGTTTTCGCCATCACCACCAGAACAGTGATGATTTCGCTAGCGTCTACGTTAATAGCCGCTGCAATCTTCCTACCTGTGGCGAGCCTCATTCACTTTCACGATTTCCCTCTCAAAGGCATGGTCTTGGGACTGGTGCAAACGTTTTACAGCTTACCCACCGTATTCGTAGGTATGCTCGTGTTCATCGTCTTTTCCAAGGCAGGTCCCTTGGGATCATTTGGCATTCTTTTTTCTCCTCAAGCCATTATTATTGGTGAGGTCATCCTTATCTCGCCTATTATCGTTGGCGTTGCAAATTCAGCAATGGACGCCATAGGTCCAGAGATTAAAGATACGGCAGTGTCTCTTGGCGCTGGCGCCACCCAGGCCATGCTGCGTATTGCCAAGGAAGCCCAGTTTGGAATAGCAACGGCTGTTCTGCTGGCTTTCGGCCGTGCCGTTTCGGAAGTCGGCCTCGCTATTATTGTCGGCGGCAACATTAGGGATTACACAAGAACGCTGACCACCGCTATGGCCCTCGAAACCTCCATCGGTAACGTAGAACTCTCGCTGGCACTGGGGATAATTCTGGTTTCCCTCGCGCTGCTCGTCAACATACTCGTTGGCCGCCTGCGATCCAAGTACAGATAGATGATAGTTATAAAGGATCTGCACAAGAACTTCGGCAACCGTAAGGTACTGACTGGCGTAAACTTGATCGTTCCACGGAATGAAGTCTTGGCCATTATTGGCCCTAGCGGCTCTGGAAAGACAACCCTCCTCCAGATACTGGACACACTGGTTAAGCCTACTTCCGGCACTGTGCTGTTCGATGGAATCGACATATCAAAATCCGAACGGGAAAGGCGTCAAGTTCGCAGGCGGATGGCTATGGTCTTTCAAAAACCCGTCGTTTTTAGGGAAAGCGTTTTTGCAAACGTTGCGTATGGGCTTAAGGTGCGGGGCATGAAAAGATCAGATGTGAGTGAAAAAGTGCTTAAGGCGCTAGGCACCGTTGGGCTTCTCGACTACGAAAAGAGGAACGCCAAGACACTGTCTGGAGGGGAGGCCCAACGAGTAGCCCTAGCACGAGCCATGGTCATTGAGCCGGAACTACTGCTGCTCGACGAGCCTACGGCCAATCTCGATATGGTCTCAACCAGACAATTCGAAGAATATCTGGTGCGCGTAATAAATGAGCTTCATACGACGGTTATCTTTTCGACTCATGATCTCGCACAAGGAACGCGACTGGCCGACAGGATGGGTGTGTTGATCGATGGCGAACTGCTTCAGACCGGCGTGGCGGAGGACGTGATGAATGAGCCGGCCAGTGGTCGTGTGGCAGAGTTCATTAACGCGGTGCAGTCTTTTCCGGAAGATCGCAGCGGCTACGGGACATGATGAAATCAATTCATCCCGTGCGATAAAAGTCCGAAGGGAATTCAACCAAGCGTACAGGTATGAAAAGTAAGGTATCATTTGTCACGATCCTGGTATTTTTTCGTCGTAGCTAGCGAGAGGCTGTCATGCCGATTCTGCCTTCACGGATACCAACAAGGACAATGAGGATTATCTTGAAGTGTACTGGTTCGCACGTATGGTCGTCCCCTTGGCTCCACACGGATGGAGCGAAAAAATGACTTACTCATTAAGGACTATAAATGCAATATCGTTCTCGGCTGGCAGGGTTTCGCATAGAGCTCTTGGCCGGACTTACCGTATCCCTGGCGCTCGTTCCGGAGGCAGTGGCCTTCGCGTTCGTAGCGGGAGTCGGCCCCCTCGTCGGCCTGTATGCGGCGTTCATCATTGGGCTTGTCACGTCCTTAACCGGCGGACGGCCAGGAATGATCTCCGGGGCTACGGGAGCCCTTGCTGTGGTGATGGTCACGCTTGTGAGGGTTCACGGTATCGATTACCTGTTCATAACCGTCATTCTGATGGGACTCATTCAGATTGCGATTGGCGTGCTGAAATTAGGTAACCTGATACGTATGGTGTCCTACCCGGTTATGTTTGGGTTCGTCAACGGGCTGGCCATCGTCATATTCCTGGCCCAGCTAGAGAGTTTTAAGATTGAAGGCGTCGACGGCATCAAGACATGGCTGCCAATGGGTGGAATGGGAATCATGCTCGCGCTGGTGGCCGTGACCATGGCCGTTATCTTCTTGCTGCCAAGGCTAACCAAGCGATTTCCCGCGCCGCTTGCAGGGATACTTGTTGTCTCAGCGCTGGTGATATTCATAGGCATCCCTACTACAACTGTCGGCGATATCTCCAGCATATCTGGAGGGCTGCCAGTCTTTGGCGTGCCGAATGTGCCTTTCAACTTGGAGACGGTACGAATCATCCTGCCGTATGCGTTAATCCTGGCGGGAATTGGCCTGATCGAGTCCCTGCTCACGCTTACCCTGATCGACGGTATGACGGAAACGAAAGGTCAGAAAAACCGTGAGTGTGTCGCCCAAGGCGCGGCGAATGTTGTAACGGGGTTCTTTGGCGGCATGGGCGGGTGCGCAATGATCGGTCAGAGCATGATTAACATAAAGTCCGGCGCCAGATCGCGGGTGTCCGGAGTTGTGGCCTCGCTATTCTTGCTGGTCTTTATCCTCTTCGCCTCTCGCCTGATCGAACGGATTCCCATCGCCGCTCTCGTTGGTGTGATGTTCGTGGTGGTGGTTGGGACCATATCCTGGACCAGCTTGCGCATCATTGGGAAGGTGCCTCGGGCTGATGCGTTGGTGATGGTATTTGTTGCGGGGGTAACTGTGGCCACCGACCTGGCAATAGCAGTTATCGCCGGAGTGATTGTGTCCGCCCTGGTCTTCGCGTGGAAGACTGCGCGTTACATCTACGTTGAACCCGGTGTCTTGACCAGGCCTGACCAACGCACCTACACCCTCCACGGCCAACTCTATTTTGCCTCGGTCAGCACCTTTAATGAGTTGTTCAATCCGAGACTGGACCCGGCCGAAGTAGTGATTAATTTTCAGAACGCTCGCGTATGGGACCATTCGGGCATGGAGGCTATCGTTGATCTAGCCCGTCGTTACGAACGCGCGGGGACGCAATTGCATCTTCTGCACCTGAGCGACGACTGCCAGGAAATGCTGCGAAAGGCCGACATCATTCTGGAGAAAGACCCTTTGGCCAGGCCGAGTTCCAGCCACCGCGTTACGGTCTCGGGGCTGGGCGGCTCCGGGGAAGGCCACTAGTCGCCAGGATTTGGGGCCGTAAATTCGGAGTAGGCTCGCTCGACTGGTGACCCTCAATATTGAAAGCCTAGCAATCCGGTAAAACATTGAAGATGAATTACATCTCCGTAGAATATTAATGTCAGACAAGTACGATCATGGAGACCTATGTACACTCAAATTCTGGTTCCTTTGGACGGTTCTAGCCTTGCTGAAAGGGCTATTCCACATGCGCAAGGGCTAGCTAAGACATATGGAGCTACCGTTCATCTGCTACAAGTAATCACGCATAATCCTTCTGGAGGTCATGCCCAGGGGGATAGTGCCGAGCCAAGGGAAGGCGTATATCGTGCAGCGCTCGCTGGTTTGGCAGGGGGCGCATCCACAGGGAATTCCTTCACGCTGGACCTGGTTCGACGGCTAAAGGAAGCTCAAATTGAGGAAGCACAGGAATATCTTGCGCATGTGGCGAGTCAATTAAAGGTCGAAGGCATAGCCGTTGAAACGCAACTGTTTGAAGGCTCACCTCACGAACAGATCGCCGAGTACGCCAAGCAGAATGGCGTTGATGTCATAGTCATGTCCACCCACGGTCATGGCGGCGTGAAGAGGCTTATCGTTGGAAGCACTACTGACAGGGTTATCAGGTCAGGGGATATACCTGTCTTAGTTGTTACCTAAGATTTATTATCAACCTGATCTCATCTGGCAAAGTGTGTTGTCTGACAAAACCGCCTTACTCCGAAGGTTTGTATTACACAGGTAGATGTAACAAATATTTAACATTTTGGAAAAACTTGGGAAACATTTCTCCTCCATAATCGTATGTAGATTACTTGGAGGGACGAACTAATGGGAATTGAAGCGGTACTCGGCGGCCTTGCATTCGTAGCTCTTTTTGGCATGTGGGTTGTGCTTCCCAGCAAGATCCGAAAGAACCAGACCAAGTAATTATTCCATAGGCACTAGCGAATCAATAGACTTTCAAACACCGAGTCTTGGATTTCCAGGACTCGGTGTTTTTTGTTACTCCAGGATCAATATTCACCGCCTCTGGTCCAACGAGTTCTGCGAAGTTACTTAAGGTTCATGACCGTGCTGATCTGGCCCGGCGTTTGGCGCTGAATGACAAGAACGCTTCCCTCCGATGGCTTGATTTCCAACGTGAACTCCGTGCTCTTTACCAGGGGAGTCGCCTGGTCGAGGCCCAAGAGGCTAACGGCTATCTCTACTCTCTCGCCCTCTTCCAACTGATCGTCGCTGTCGTCCGCGCCCACGAAGGCTTTCGTCCAGTAAAGGTCGTTTTTCAACTGGAAGTCGTCGGTGTAGCTGACCAGCACGTTGTGCCGCCTGTCCGCCGAGTCGGATATACCATCGTTGTCGGAGTCGGATGGTTCCGTGAGGTTGATAGGCTCACCCTTTACGGAGTTGGCGACCAAGACGACGATGCTGGTCACCTGTCCGCGGACTTCGACATCGTCGATGTTGATCTTCGTGCTGCTCACGGTGGATAGATCGGTGGCCACGTTGAGGCCCACGCATGCGATGGCGGAACGGGTTGTGCCGCTGCTAATTCCCACGGACACATCTTTCCATACGTTGGCAGTAAGCACAGGCAGATTGATGCTTTCCGCTACGCTGCCGCAACCTGTGGAGTCATCGATGACCAGTTGCAACTGGCCGGCCGATGTCGTCACATCAGACTTGATCCAAAAAGAGATGGATTCGTAACTGGTCAAGTCAACAGTTGGAGATATGTCCTCAGAGCCGATTAGGCCGGTGGTGAATGCGATGGCCACATCGATCTCGCTGCTAGCTGTTCCCTGCTTCTTGTCCGTTGTCTCAGAAGAAAGCGTTAGGTTCGCTCCCGGGTCGTCCCAGACGTCGTCGCCGTCATCGAGCGTGATGTCTGGCACGCCGTTGGCGATAACAGAGCCCTTGAGCTCGATGCTTCCCCGCGCCTGTTGGAGTCCGGCGTATACAGTTTCCTTGGCGCGTTCAGCGGAGAATATACCTGTGGACAGCACGGTGAAGGCGAATACGGAAGCGACCACGACGAACGCGATCATTATGATGGCCGTCTCCAGACCTGTTACACCCTTCTCTGATCTTTGCAGCAAATCCGTTGCCTTATTCCCAGTGCCAAAGAATCTGGCCAGTTGCTTCATGTTCGAACCCCTTTGAACCTAATTTGTGGGAGCACCCATCACCCAGGGTTACCCTGAGCGAAAGATTTTCGCCAAAGTAAATGCCTCCTCCACCCCACCGCACAACGAACACCAAATTCCATGAATTCGATGTATTCGAATAACTTATATTTAAAATTTTTGATGAGCGTTTAAACCCTTGACGTAGAAAAACATAACGAAACTGCTAGAAATAAAAGTCCGTGCGGAACGACTTGACCAGTAGCCCTCTTAGCGCGAGCTTGAAAATGCCAGGTATCCTTTCTTGTGGATACTGGGAGGGGATGGAGGTGCTGTGGTTGCCTCAGAACATCTTGAGAATGTATCGTGTTCTGCAGTCTGAAGGCTTCGAGAACGTTGCTTGTCACGACTCCCGGGTGTACGTTAATTAGAATGCGCAACTCAAAAACCATAGCCCACGCCGCCGCCGTTTGACGCTTCTCACCCTGGAGCCCATATCTAGGATAGCCAACAGCCCCAATTACAAGTGGTGGGTGTACTGCGCCGTCGCCGTGGGCATGTTCACCAGCGTCATGGACCAGTCCGGCACCAACATTGCCCTACCCGCCATCGCCGACTACTTTGACGCCGATATCCCCACCGTGCAGTGGGTGACCCTTAGCTACATTCTTGCGACCAGCGCTCTTTTCATGCCAGCCGGACGTCTCTCCGACATCGTTGGTCGTAAGTACGTGTTCATGGGAGGGCTGGCCATGTTCGCAATAGCGGCGGCCATAGGGGGAAGCTCCACGTCGTTCCCTCTGCTGGTCATGGCGAAGATCCTTCAAGGGGTAGCGTCGGCTGGCATAGGCGCCAATGGTATGGCGATGGTTGCCGAGATATTCCCGGAGCGCGAGCGCGGCAAGGCCCTGGGTTTTTACATGACCATCATAGGCGTCGGGGTTATCATGGGCCCAGTAGTAGGCGGCTTTCTTGTGGACATGCTGGGATGGCGCGCGGTCTTCTTTGCTGTGGTGCCCATGGGAGTATTCGCGCTGTTGGCTGCTGCCCTAGTGCTTCGTACCGGCAAAAGACAAGCCACCGTTGCAAGGCCTTCCACGGGATTCGATTGGGGCGGTGCGGGTCTGTCATCGGCGGCGCTGGTCGCATTCCTGTTGTCGCTAACCAACGCTCACAAATTAGGTTGGTCGTCGCCTGCAATAATTGGAGGCTTCCTGCTGGCGTTTGCGCTGATAGGAGCCTTCGTGTGGTGGGAGAAGCGCAGCCCTGACCCAATGCTGGACCTGCGCTATTTCGAGAGCGGTGCGTTTTCCATGGGGGTGGCTGCCAGGTTCTTCTCCTTTTTAGGAAGCTCCTCGGTGTTCTTCCTTATGCCATTCTTCCTGGTGCAGGGACTGCTGTACTCCCCTAGCAAGGCTGGGCTATTCATGGTGCCAAGCGCAATTGGCATGGCTGTCATGGGGCCGGTGAGCGGACGCCTATCCGATAAGTTTGGCACGAGGTGGCTGTCGGTAGGTGGAATGGGAATTTCCACCATAGCGTTCGTAATCTTCTCCAGGCTTTCTATCGACGCGTCTGCGGCACACGTCTTGCTGGGGATGACATTGCAGGGCATAGGTATGGGTATGTTCTCATCGCCCAACACCAGTTCTGTCATGAGCTCCCTCGATAAGGAGAACTACGGCATTGCGTCGGCGTTCCTGAACACGACGCGCACATCGGCCAACCTCAGCGGTGTGGCGCTGGCAACGTCCATCGTTACTATTACCATGGCGACAATGGGTTTCGAGCCCAGCCTGTCTGCGGTATCGGCAGGCGGAGGGGACGGAGTCAGAATAGCCTTCGTCACGGGCCTGAGCCGTGCGTTCCTGTTGTCAGGAATTTTCGTGTTCTTGTCTTCGGCTATTTCGGTCGTTCGGCGGTCCGGCTAGGCGGACATAAGTCCAGGCCTCTCTTCTTTACTGAAGCACATCTGGTCGCCCTTCCATGGATATATGAATGGCGTTCGTCGGAAGATGTGGAACCCACACCCTTTGAACTGAGATATGACG
>MUCK01000049.1 GCA_002816705.1 SAR202 cluster bacterium Casp-Chloro-G4 | reverse complement strand
ACCATCCGGCATTGAGACCCGCCCCCAAGTAGCGGAAGACTCTCTTAATTTGGCCTCATTGTTGTTTGAATAAGTAGATCCACCTTACTGTTCGGTCCGTCTGGTTCCGGCAAATCGACATTTATTCGGACCCTTAATAAAATGGAAGATCACCAGCGGGGTCAGATAATCATTGATGGGATCGAACTCACCAATGACATCAAGAATATTGAAGCCATTCGGAGCGAAGTAGGAATGGTCTTTCAATCATTCAACCTGTTTCCGCATTTGAGTGTTCTTCGCAACATCACCTTAGCTCCAACTAACGTACGAAAATGGCCTAAGCAAAAGGCCGAAGAATTAGCTCATCAACTTCTGGAGAGGGTAGGAATACTGGACCAGGCAGACAAGTATCCCACCCAACTTTCCGGTGGTCAGCAACAACGTGTGGCGATAGCTCGAGCTCTTGCCATGCAGCCCAAGATCATGTTGTTCGATGAACCGACATCAGCTCTGGACCCGGAGATGATCAAAGAGGTACTAGACGTGATGCAGGAGTTGTCCACCTCAGGCATAACAATGATCGTAGTTACGCACGAGATGGGATTCGCAAGGGAGGTCGCCGACCGCATGATGATGTTCGATGAGGGCGTAATCGTTGAAGAGGGAACACCGGAGCAAATATTCAATAATCCTCAAAGCGATCGCACCAAACTATTCCTGTCTCAGATACTTTGAACCGGCGAGCCCGTCTGTCGAGCGGGAACCGAGTGGTAGCTGGATATTATCTCAGGGGCGAATTGAGTCAGGCAGGCAGGCGGCAGATCATATCCCAGGTGTCATGGGCGCCAAATGGAAATCCCTGCGGAGTGGGCGTTTGGGGGAACCTCTTTTCGGGCCATCTTTGCGAAATTGCATTGCACCAGCTGGAGGCTCGACCTTCGCGGAAGACTGAGTACCCTGACGACCTGACCGAGCGAGAAGTGGAGATACTTCGGCTCGTAGCCGCAGGCAGAACAGACCGGGAGATCGCCGGCGAACTATTCATGAGCATCAGTACCGCTAGGAACCACGTACTCAACATCCTGAACAAGACTGACTCCGCCAACCGCACTCAAGCCGCCTCCTACGCGAATCGCCACAACCAGGTCTAGTCTTGCCTACTTATCAGACACTCGCTTACTCTCCTAGCACTGACCACCCAGATGCAGGCCACTGACCTCCATGTAGCCTGATGCTACGCTTGCCCCTGACTCATGAACATACCCGCTAATCTCTGGCCCTACGTAGCCATCTATGTTCGAGAGCTGCTGGTTCTACGTATTTCGCGGTACGCCTCCTCCGCATTGCGGGGATTCGCTCTGTCTTAAAGATACTTGGCTCTCCAGATGTGGAGTAGCTGGGCTGCGGGCAACATTGTCATTACAATGAACGCAGCAGGAACAGGAAACTCAGAAGAAAGAAGGAGATTTCAATATGGCGATACAGGTAATCATGAATCAGAACACAGTCGAAATTCCAATAGGTCAGATATATACCGGCGTTTGGCAATAAGCCAGGGACTTCTTCATGACCGTCTGTGAGCTAACGGAGATCTACTTCAACTTTCAGGCAACAATCACATCCCTGGAACCAATGGGAAAGTCCAAGCTCATTTTTTCTGGGAGTTCTATGACAGCCAGCAAAAACATATGAGGTCGCTTGATTCCAGTCACGCAACCCGCTTTACGGAGAGAGAACAAGTCGATAAAGAGTCGCAGGATACCCATCGGCGCGCCCGAGAAATTGAGGAGATCAAGAATCAGTTGGGGGAGTTACGCAAAGTGCTGGAGGAAGGATCGACTGCCTAGAGGAAGGCGTTTATCAAGTCCTTCGTTAAAGATATCCAGAAAAAGGGCGGTGATCCTGTGATGAGATACCATGTGCCCCAGACAACTACTCGGGTTCTAAGAACATACCCAGGAGTTCTGCCTATTGTGCATGATGGTGGAGCTGCGGGGACTCGAACCCCGTGCCTCGGCATTGCGAACGCCGCGCTCTCCCAGATGAGCTACAGCCCCAACATATACTAAATTGATTATATCAGCGAGAAAAATTTAGTGTCAATTTGGCTGAAGGTCACCTTCCTCTACAGCGCGCCGGACCCGATATTTCGCTCCGCAAATTGCTTTTAAGGCATCCTCAGTTTGATTGCCCACCTATTCGCGTCTATGATATACTTTCTGAGGTAACCATTTTTAAGTCTATAAGGGTTTCTACAGCCCATCTAAGCCATTCGTAAAGTCCTAATTTATGGAGCAAATTGTGCAAGAACCCGTCGTCGCAACTCAGCCCGCCCCACCGCAGCCACAGCAGAAACAGGCACCCGAGCACGTCAGCATGAAATCCCTGCTAGAAGCGGGCGTTCATTTCGGACATCAGAAGCGCCGATGGAATCCCAAAATGCGGCGCTATATTTTTGCGCACCGAAATGGGATTCACATAATCGACCTTCAGAAGACTTTGCGCATGCTGGAGGTTGCGGCCGATTACATGGCCAGCGTAGCCGCCGACGGCAAGAAGATTCTCATGGTTGGGACCAAGAAGCAGGCCCAGGATACCATCAGCGCTGAGGCACAACGCTCAGGCGCATTCCACATCACCACTCGATGGTTGGGCGGCACACTTACCAACTTCAAGACAATTCAGTCCCGTATTGACTACCTTGTAGAGCTTGAGACCCGCAAGGCAAAGGGAGAATTTGAAAGGCTGACCAAGAAGGAAGCCTTGAAGTTAGATGGCAGCATCGTCAGGCTTAACCGATACCTAGGCGGCATCAAAGAGATGACCGAGATGCCGGGTGCATTGTTCGTTGTAGACGTCGGCAAGGAAGCTATAGCCGTCGCAGAGGCCCGCAGAGTTGGCGTGCCGATTGTTGCGCTGGTCGACTCTGATTGCGATCCCGACCTTATTGATTACCCCATTCCTGGCAACGACGACGCCATTCGGTCCATTCGACTGATTACAGGTCGCATGGCCACAGCCATCGTCGAGGGCCAGAACCAGCGAATGTCGCTTGAGTATGACGAAACTGTTGAAGACTCTGGAGCAGGTGTAGAAGTAGCCGCACCCGCGGTAGTGGCTGCGCCAGCGGCAGTCGCACCTCCAGTGGCGCCCGTAGCAGAAGCAGCGCCAGCGGCAGTCGCACCTCAAGTGGCACCCGTAGCGGAAGCAGCGCCTGCAATAGCGGCGGCGGAAGAGACGCCTGCCGAGGCGACACCTCCAGCGGCAGAGGCCGAAAAGTCCGAATAACTTAGGATTTACTTTCTACACGGTATCAAGCTAGATACCGTGTAGATTATTTGGGGAATAGAATTGACTACCAGTTTGGAAACCATCAAGGCTTTACGCGAGCGCACCAGTGCAGGTGTAATGGACTGCAAGAGGGCGCTGGAAGAGGCCAACGGCGACCTTGATAAGGCGACTGAAATTTTGTCCAGGATGGGCATCGCCAGCGCGGCGAAGAAGTCTTCCCGGGCCACCGGAGAGGGCTCAATAGAGTCATACATACACAGCGGCGGACGCATAGGTGTCCTTCTGGAGATCAACTGCGAAACAGACTTTGTCGCTCGCACTGACGACTTCAAGGAACTTGCGCACGACGTTGCCATGCAGGTTGCGGCCATGGCGCCTGCATTCATCGACTCCGACGATATTCCCGAGGGCGAGACTGATGTCCCTCAGGAGGCTGTGCTCATGCAACAGCCGTTCATAAAGGATCCCAGCAAGACCATCCAGGACCTGGTCAATGAATCCATAGGGAAGTTGGGTGAAAACATCAAGGTCCGAAGGTTCACCAGGTTCGCGTTGGGAGAATAGCACCTGTGGCAAATAGCCCCAACGGTAAGGCCGTCCACTCTCGCACCCTGCTCAAGCTAAGCGGCGAATCATTTACAGGGGGCCGTGGCTTTGGTACTGATCCAGGCGCGGTGAAGTACCTTGCTCAGCAGATCAAAAACGTTTGGGATATGGGCGTAGAGTTAGGCGTGGTAGTCGGGGGAGGCAATATCCTCCGAGGTTGGCAGGCTGAGGCCGCCGGCATGGACAGGGCTACTGCGGACTACGCAGGCATGCTGGGCACTATTATCAACGCGTTGGCCCTTCAGGATGAGTTGGAGCGGCGACATGGCCTCGAAGTAAGAACCCAGAGCGCCATTAATGTGCAGCAGATAGCGGAGCCCTACATCAGGCGAAAGGCGATAAGACACCTGGAGAAAAAACGGGTCGTGATATTCGCCGGCGGCACAGGCAACCCCTTCATGACCACCGATACGGCCGCCGCGCTCAGAGCCATTGAGATTGACGCAAAAGTCCTCCTCATGGCCAAGAATAAAATCGATGGCGTCTACGCATCGGACCCCAATATCAACCCCGACGCCAAGAAGTTCGATTTCATAACCCATCGGGAAGCGCTGGAAAAGCAACTGGGAGTAATGGATTCCACGGCGCTGTCCCTTTGTATGGACAACAATCTACCGATTATTGTGTTTGACCTATTCACCAGCGGCACCATAGAGAAAATCATGGCTGGCGAGCAGTTGGGTTCCCTTGTATCGAGCAGTCCAGTTCTTAACTGATCTCCCACGCAGCGAGAAGGAGCGAAACATGGCCACCGTAGAAGAAGTCCTCGCTGAAACCGACTCCCGTATGCAAAAATCCGTCGAGGCCTTGCAGAGGGACCTGAATACCGTACGAACAGGAAGAGCATCACCCGCTCTGGTCGAGAGCATCATGGTCGACTACTATGGCGTACCTACGCCGCTGAGTCAACTGGCCACAATCTCCGTGCCCGAGGCCCGATCCCTGATGATCCAGCCTTGGGATAAGCAGGTGATGAAGGAAGTTGAAAAGGGAATCTTAACGTCGGACATGGGCCTGGTCCCCAACAACGACGGCACCGCCATACGAATCAACCTTCCAGCGTTGACCGAGGACCGCCGCAAAGAGCTAGTTCGCATGGTTGGCAGGAAGGTCGAGGAGGGACTGGTGTCCATCCGAAATATTCGTCGCGACAGCCTTGAGGCGCTCCGATCGCTGGAAAAGAACAAGGAAATTTCCCAGGACGACGGGCACAGAGCCCAGGAAAAACTTCAGGGTATCACCGACAGGTTCTCCGTCCAGATGAACGATGTAAAATCAGGGAAAGAGTCGGAGGTAATGGAGGTTTGAGCCACCTCAGGGTGAAGGAATTAGAGGCTTGAATACCTCCCAGCAGACCTCCGATAATGCCCAACTGCTGGCGATACCAAAGCACGTTGCGATTATTATGGACGGCAACGGTCGGTGGGCTACCAGCCAGGGCCGCTCCAGGTCCGACGGACACCGCGCCGGCACCGACAATATCCGTAACGTCATTAAGGCCTTCGTTCAACACGGAGTGGATTACGTTACGCTGTTCGCATTCTCCACAGAGAATTGGGATAGACCCGGAGAAGAGGTCCAGACCCTTATCTCCATAATCCGAGAGGTTATCCGTAAAGAGTCCGAAGACCTGCACCAGGAGGGTGTGCGTATACAACACCTTGGACGGCTGGACAGGCTATCACCAGGCCTGCAACAGGCCATTCTGGACAGCGTGGAGTTAACTAAGAACAATACCCGCCTCATCCTCAACGTGGCCTTCGACTACGGAGGACGAGCCGAGATCACCAGCGCAGTGCAGGCCATCATACGCGACGGTGTGAAGGCCGAAGACATCACCGAGGAACTGCTGGCTGGCTACCTACACACTGATGGTATCCCCGATCCAGACCTTATTATTCGAACCGCCGGTGAGTTGCGCCTTAGCAACTTCCTTATCTGGCAGGCCGCTTACGCCGAGTACTACTCCACGCCAGTTTATTGGCCAGACTTCGACGAAACTGAAGTAGCCAAGGCGATCGAAGCCTACGGACAGCGCCAACGTAGATTCGGAAAGGTCCTCTAGACTAGGGCTTTCCCGGGTTTGTTAGGACATCAGGACATCCAGTGCTAATTCGCTTTATCACCGCCCTGGTGGGATTACCTCTTCTGTTTGCCGCTGTCTGGATAGGGGAGATCTGGTTTTCCGCCCTCGTGACATTAGTGGCTGCCGTGGCGTCCATAGAGTTGACTTTGATGGCAAGGCGGTGGGGACACTACGTATCGATTCCCCTGGTCACCGTACCCGTGGTCGCTCTAGTCGCCATAGCTCACGTCTTATCACGCACGTCCGTGCCGCCAAACGCCATTACCTTCGCCCTGGCGGTACTTTCCGTAGCGTTGTTAGCCTGGCTTGTCGCGAACAGGGGTCGGCAAATGGCCTTCGCCCGGCCAGTGACAGCCTTGGCGATAATCCTCTACGCTGGCGGATTCCTCTCTCATCTACCCCTGCTTCGAGCGTTAGAACAGGGCAGGGAGTGGGTGCTTTTCCTACTGCTGGTTACTTTCGCCACAGATACTTCTGCGTATTTCGTAGGTAAGTTTATTGGAAGGACGCCTCTAGCCCCCTCTATAAGCCCGTCCAAGACCATTGAAGGTGCAGTAGGCGGAATGATTGGAGCGGTGGGAGCCTCTCTGGCAGCTAACTACGTCCTGGGTCTGAACGTTTCATTATGGGAGGCGCTAATACTAGGAAGCCTGATTGGCGTAGTCGGGCAACTGGGTGATTTGGCGGAGTCGCGAATTAAGAGACTTGCTGACGTCAAAGATTCGGGTGCCCTTATACCGGGACACGGAGGGGTTCTAGACCGCCTGGATTCAATTGTTTTGAACCTTGTAGTCGTGTATTATTTCGTGTCATGGGAAACACTTCAAAACGGCTTGTCGTTCTAGGCTCCACAGGCTCCGTCGGCACACAGACGTTGGATATCGTACGTACCTTCCCCGCCAACTTCGACGTGGTTGGCCTGGCGGCTCGGCGTAGTCTGGATTTACTCCGGGCACAGGTTGAGGAGTTCCACCCCAATTTCGTGTCGTGCGAGGGTACTGAAGACGAAAAGGCTTTTATAGCCCTTAACGGAAGCGAACACCGCAACCTGCTGGACATGGTAACGGACCCTATTGTGGACACGGTAGTTACCGCCACCGTCGGGGATGTCGCTATACCTGCCACCTTCGCCGCCATTGAAGCCGGCAAGAACATTGCGCTGGCCAACAAGGAAACGGTCGTGATTTGCGGCCAGCTCGTAACAGAGGCGGCCCGCAAGAAGGGCGTGTCACTATTCCCGATGGATAGCGAGCCTAACGCAATTTGGCAGTGCCTTAGAGGTGAAGAGCAAAAAGTTTCCAGGCTGATTATCACGGCATCCGGAGGAGCTTTCCGCAAAACGCCACTGGAAAAGCTTTCGGACGTTACTCCAGACCAGGCGCTGGCTCACCCCACATGGAAGATGGGGGCCAAGATCACCATCGATTCGGCCACGATGATGAACAAGGCATTTGAGGTCATAGAGGCGCGATGGCTGTTCAACGTTCCGTGGGATGACATCGAAATCGTCATCCATCCTCAGAGCATCATTCACTCGATGGTGGAGTTTGTAGATGGATCAGTTAAGGCACAGATAAGTCCGCCCGATATGCGACTGCCCATTCAGTACGCTTTGTTCTATCCAGATAGGGTTTATAATGAAAGTATCCGACAGTTCGATGCCGTGGCAACTGGCTCGCTGAATTTTGAGCCTTACGAAGCGGAGCGTTATCCTTGCTTCGACATGGCAATCGATTTCGCAAGAAGGGAAGGAACCTGGCCTGCCGCCCTATGTGGGGCCAACGACATGGCTGTGGACCTGTTCCTGTCAGGCAAGATCGGCTTTCTGGAAATACCAACTCTGATCCGGGAAGCGCTTAAAGAGCATCAAAGTATAAAAGAGCCTTCCCTGGGTGAGACCATAGACGCGGCATCGCGGGCCAGAGAGAAGGTTAGCCAAATAGTGGAGGGTTAGGTTGTTTGCTGGGCTACCCATCTGGGAAATCCTTCTTCTGACGTTTGGAGCGCTAATTTCAGGCGTTCTCTGGTACGTTCTCCCGATATCCAACATGAGTGCGCTTATCCGCAGGCGCTGGATAGCTTACATTCCCATCGTCATAGCAGTAGTGCTTTTCGTAATACTGCGACCGCAGGGCTGGATGCTTATATTCCCCGTTCTGGGGTTCCTGATATTCATCCACGAACTAGGCCACTTCCTGACGGCCAAGTTGTTCGGCATAACCGTGAAAGAGTTCGGCTTCGGATTTCCGCCACGAATGTTGGGCATCCGCTTCAAGCCTCATGGCACAATTTACTCCATCAACTGGATTCCCCTGGGCGGCTTCGTCCGCATGGTGGGCGAACACGGCGAGGCCATTGAAAAAGGCACGCTAGTAGGCCAGGAAAACGAGGCGGACAAGAACGTTGTCTACGTCAGGACCAGCGCTGTAATAGAGCAGGCCACGGCACAACCTGTAGAGGTCGATTTCGGCGATCAGAGCGTGCTCAAGCGGGTAATAGTCCTCTGCGCCGGCTCTTTCATGAACCTGCTTTTCCCAGCGATAGTTTTTACCATAATCCTCCTGCTGCCGCAGGACGCCATCGTGGGAACCGTAGTCATTAATGGCGTGGCGCCAGGCTCTCCTGCTCAAATGGCCGGCATTAATGCTGGGGATATGATTGTTGCCGTAGATGGCGAAGAGATAGACAACCACGTTGACCTCATACAGCGAATCATGGCTCGATTGGGATCACCCACCGATGTCACCGTAATGCGGGGCGCATTCATTACCGGCAATCCCGTACCGGAGATTATTTCTGCCCAACCAGAAGTTTTGACCATAGAGCCGAGGCTTAATCCTCCGACGTTGATGGTGGTTGAGACAGTCACTGATCCTAGCAAACAGGTGTCCTTGGCCGATGCCCAGCGATACAATCCCGAATTGTTGCTTGGAGAAGAGATGACACAGGGAGCCCTGGGCGTGCTCATCGGCACCGCCAACGAAAGCGTAGTGAAACGCAGTTACTCAATTACTGAAGCAGTGCCAATGTCGCTCGGACGCATGCGGGACGTGGTACTTATATCCAAGAACGGCATCGCCCGATGGACCGTGGGCGGCCCCGATCCCGGCCTTGCGGGGCCTGTGGGCATTGCCAGCGTAACCGGGCAGGTCGCACAAGTAGGAATATCCCCACTGATCGAATTCATGGCGCTAATCAGTATCAGCCTTGGAGTCGTTAACATCTTGCCAATCCCTGCGTTGGACGGCGGCAGGCTGCTTTTCGTCTTGATCGAATGGGTGCGACGGGGGAAGAAAGTTTCAGCGCAGCGCGAGGGCATGGTCCACATGGTAGGCTTTGTTGTGCTTATAAGCCTGA
Source organism: SAR202 cluster bacterium Casp-Chloro-G4 (assembly GCA_002816705.1). GTDB lineage: Bacteria > Chloroflexota > Dehalococcoidia > Lucifugimonadales > JADFKI01 > Casp-Chloro-G4. The sequence goes on along the minus strand of MUCK01000049.1, from coordinate 36,150 downwards.
TCGTCATCATTACCTTCGTGGACGTGCAGCGTCTGATAAACGGCGACAGTCTTTTGCCGTAGTGAGACAAAATCGCAACTTGAATGGCAGCATGCTTATGCGTTAGGCTAGATAGGCTTAGGGCACCGGTAGATCGAAATAAAAATAAACGGCAAGCCTGACGAACCTGGGCTTGCCGTTTTCTTTTGCTAAGTGGGCATTTGGCATTGGCCCGGCGATTCATGACGTTATCAGTTGGAGCACGAAATGAGAAAGCGGCGCGTAACCAAAGCACTGAACGTGGGCGACGTCAAAGTCGGGGGAGACGCCCCTGTAACCGTGCAGTCCATGACCAAGACCGACACCCGCGACGTGAAGGCCACCGTGGCGCAAATCAAGGGCCTGGAAGAGGCTGGATGCGAGATCATCCGGTGCGCAGTACCCGACATGGAAGCGGCCAAGGCACTGGCTGAGATCAAACGCCAGACTCGTATTCCGGTTATCGCTGATATTCACTTTCACCATCAGCTGGCATTGCAAGCCCTGGAGAGCGGCGTGGACTGCCTGCGCTTGAATCCAGGCAACATACGGGACCGTGAGAAAGTGGAAGAGGTGGTGCGCGAGGCCAAGGCCAGGCAGGTGCCTATTCGCATTGGCGTGAACTTCGGTAGCCTTCCTCCCGTGGGCGGCATCGGAATCACCAGAGGCCTTTCCAGGCACACTGACGGGGTGAACACCCTGCCCAAGGCAAGCGAGGCGGCAGAGGGCGAGTATTCCGCCGTCGACCACATGGTGCAGACAGGCTTGTGGGAGATCGGTATCCTGGAGAACCTGGATTTCGACCTTATCAAGATTTCTCTCAAAGCCTTCGACATCGACACGACTGTAGAGGCGTACCGCCGGTTAGCCGACATGGTGCCGTACCCATTCCACCTTGGCATCACCGAGGCGGGCACAGCCAAGTCCGGCAGTATCCGTAGCGCCATAGGCCTGGGCATGCTGCTATACGACGGCATTGGCGACACTATCAGGGTATCGCTGAGCGACGACCCCCGTGAGGAAATCTACACCGGCTTCGAGATACTGAAGGCACTGGAAATCCGCAAAGAGGGCACAGTCCTGGTGGCATGCCCAAGTTGTGGTCGCGCCGACGTAGACATACGACAGCTCGCCAACGACGTAGACGAGCTGCTACGTAAGATCAAGTCTCCTATCAAGGTCGCAGTCATGGGATGCGAGGTCAACGGACCCGGCGAGGCAAAGGATGCCGACGTGGGAATCGCCGCCGGAGCGGGCAGGGCTATCATATTCCGCAAAGGGAAGAAGTCCCGCATCGTGGCGGAGGCCGACATGCTGACGGCCCTCATGGAAGAGGTAAAGCAGGTAGAGGCAGAACTTCAAACCGAGACAAGGACGTAAATGCGCGTATCAAGGTTATTCGGAAAGACTCTCAGAGACGACCCATCAGAGGCGGAGCTAGCAAGCCACAGGCTTATGCTCAGGGCCGGCATGATATACCAGGTCTCATCAGGCATATACAGTTATATGCCTCTAGCATGGCGTTCTCTGCGCAAAGTGGAGCAGATCATCCGCGAAGAGATGAACGCCGTCGGAGGCCAGGAAGTCCGCATGCCTGCAATGCAACCCCAGGACATTTGGGACGATTCCGGCCGCGCAGACATAATGGGGCCCCTGCTATTCAGATTGAACGATCGGCGGGAACGCCCGATGGTGCTCGCGCCGACGCACGAAGAGTTGCTCACCAACATGGTGAAGGCCAACGTGAACAGCTACCGTGACCTTCCCCTTATCGTGTACCAGATTCAGACAAAGTTCCGCGATGAACCTCGTCCCAGAGGAGGCCTGATCCGCGTCCGCGAGTTCGACATGAAGGACGCGTACAGCTTCGACGCCACGGAAGAAGGCCTCGACAACAGCTATCAGGCCATGATCCAGGCGTACAACAACATCTTCCGGCGTTGCGGACTGGACGTCGTAATGGTGGAAGCCGACAGCGGCGCGATAGGCGGCAAGGACTCCAACGAGTTCATTATGCTGGCGGATGCTGGTGAGGACACAATTATCATCTGCCCCAAGAGCCACTACTATGCCAACGCCGAAAAAGCCCTATTCAGAAAGCCTGGGCAGGCCCCAGAGGAACTCCTGGACCTGGAAGAGGTACACACGCCCGGCATTAAGACCATCCAAGCACTGGCGGAATTCTTAAGCGTACCTACCAGCAAGACTTTGAAGGCAGTGTTCTACTCGGCTGATGGCGAGATCGTGTTCGCCGTGATTCGCGGCGACCTTGAGGTAAATGAGGTCAAGCTTAATAACGCCCTTGGCGGCGTTGCAGACCTGCGTTTGGCCACTCCAGACGAGGTTAAGGCAAAGGGCCTGGTGGCCGGGTCTGCGTCTCCCATCGGCCTAGAAGGCATACGCATCATCGCCGACGACTCCATCAATATGGGCTCTAACTTCGTAGTTGGCGCCAACAGGCCGGACTATCACCTGCGCAATTCCAATCACCCAAGGGACTTCAAGGCCGACGTTATCGCCGACATTGCGCTGGCCGAAGATGGTTTCGGCTGCCCCGAATGCGGTGAGCCTCTGACGACTCGCCGGGGAATCGAGGTTGGCCACGTCTTCAAGCTAGGCACGCGTTACAGTGACCTCGCGGGCGCAAACTTCCCAGACCAGAACGACGTACAGCAGCCCATAATAATGGGGTGCTACGGCATTGGGGTGGGCCGTCTGTTCGCCGCCGCCGTAGAGCAGAACCACGACGACAAGGGGATGATTCTGCCGACGCCCATAGCCCCATACGACGTGTCGCTTATAGGACTGAACATAGAGAACCCGGAGATCGCTGAGGCTGCCGAGGCCCTTTATGATCAGCTACAGCAGGCAGGCGTCGAGGTGCTATACGACGACCGCTCCGAGTCACCGGGGGTGAAATTTAACGACGCCGATCTGCTTGGATTGCCGGTTCGCCTCGTGGTAAGCCCGCGCAATTTGAAGCAGAACGTCATCGAAATGAAGCGTCGCTCAGAGGCCGAGGCCTTCACGCTTTCCCCCAACGAGGTCGTGGCCAGAGTGAAGGAAATGCTTGCCCAGTAGGTCCGAGAAGCTCTCTGCCTAGTCTGGAATGGCCGCTAAGAACTGCGCTAGCACCGCATCATATGCCTCTGGGTCCGCGTTCCAGGACAATACGTGGTCTGCTCCTTCCACGAAGAACGGCGTCACTATATCTGGCCTAGCCCTTGCAAGGTCCTTGCTGATACTGAAAGGGACTGTGGTGTCCTCCATTCCATGAAAGAGCAGTATGGGAACGTCCAGTTCTCCCACCCGAGCCAGGTAATCGGTAGCCGAAAAATCTACGTCTAATCGGAGCGAAGCCGCGAATTTGGCGTACGCGAGTATGAACTGAGGATAGCCCATCTGCTGGCCACCCCAATCAATGGTTCTTCCCAAATGCAACATGGGCGCATCCAGGACCACGCCGGATACGTTATCCACTAACGTCGACTGGTATAGAAAATTGGCTATGATACCTCCGCCCATGCTGTAACCATATAAGACAACATCTTTGGCCCCATTGTCCAAAGCATAACGGACCGAAGCATCCACATCCTCCCACTCCGTGAGGCCGTATCTGTGAAAGCCATCATCGCTGGAAGGGAGGCCTTTGTCGTTCCGGTAATGAATTGCCAGTATCGGCATGCCTGTCTCTGCAAGGGTAGGCATGGGCCTCAGTGCTTCGTCGGGATGGGAGTTCCTTCCGTGCACGATAATCGCCCAGGTATCGTCGTCGCCATCGATGTACCAGGCTGGGAATTCTCCCGCAGGCGAGGTGAAGTAAACCTCCTCAAAAGGCATGCCCAATGCAGTGGTAGGGTCGCCTTCATATGCGAAGCTGTCCAGCCGGACCATCTCGCCCACCTCCGGCGCTCCGGTGATCTCTGTGAACTCACGCCGCACTTCTCTATCCGAGGCACCCACGATATCTCCCACCCGGTTATAGCTATGTTGCCCTTTCAACCCTAATATTCCCGCCTGCTCAAATAGGGCAGCAACTTCAGCGCCATCGGGCAGTCGCAGGGTAATAAGCCCTTGGTCGACATCTGCCACCACCAGGTCCAACTTCGGTTCGTCATATTTGGGCGTCAGGCCGCCATCCCGAATCAGGTTGGAAAGAAAGACTCCGCTGGCAATTACCCCAGATGTGATTAGCAGGACTGAAAGGATGCCTAACCCTTTGAATACCTTACGCCATGCCATGAACTGTTCCTTTCACCACAGCCAAACGACTATACTGGTCTCCGTTCAGACTAAAGCATTCGATTATAGAACAAAAGTTACATATGTACCAGACCCAACTGGTATATGAAAATGCGCCCAGGAGATCGGTATGAGTGGTATCTGGCCCGGCGACACGAAATGCGTGGCAATGCTTAGCTTTGACGTTGATGGCGTATCAGGCGCAATCAACCAGAACCCGGACAGCGCGCGCCTTCCAAGCTTCATGTCCATGAGGGAGTACGGTCCCTCGGTGGCGACATCCCGCATTCTGGACCTGTTGGACTCTCACGAAATCAAGGCCAGCTTCTACATCCCCGGATATGTGGCCGAGACCCATCCGGAACTGGTGAAGGATATTCACGAACGAGGGCATGAGGTGGCCCACCACGGCTACATGCATGAGCCTCCTGCCACCCTGACGAGGCAGCAGGAGGCCGACGTTCTGGACAGAGGCTCTGCCATTCTGGAGGGCATTACGGGTGAGAAGCTGTCAGGGTACCGCTCACCTAGTTGGGAGCTAAGTGAGGACTCACTGGCTCTGCTATCGGAGCGTGGTTTCCTGTACGACTCCAGCATGATGGGGAACGACATCCCGTACCTGGTGGACGCCGACGGGAAGAGCATGGTTGAGGTGCCGGTGCACTGGGAACTGGACGACGTTCCGTACTTCAACTACTCGCCTGCGCTTGGGATTCGCAACGTGGCCGCCAGCCCTGAGCAGGTGTACCAGGTCTGGTCAGCTGCGTTCGAGGGCGCGCACCACTACGGCCGCTCGTTCCTGCTGACGATGCACCCGCACTGCATAGGCCGTCCCGGCCGCCTGCGAATGCTGGAGAGGCTTATTGAGTACATCAAAGGCTTCGACAACGTCGAGTTCATGCGCGTAGTGGACGTTGCCAAAGCCTTTACCAAATAGTCCAGAGCCTAATCGGCGGGCGTTAAATCGCTTTTGGATGTTTTCTACCTGCCAAGCTCCGCGTGTATCACCTTCAGGCTTTCGCTCATGTGGCGCAGCAGGATGGATGGAGGGGGCGGGCCAACGTGGGTGTAGCCAACGCCCAACCCTACCAGTTGAGTAGGGGTCAAGGGACAAGCGTTGTGGTTCATGGGGAACTGAAGCTTGGCCTTGCCAATTGACTTGACCTGATTGGCCATCTCAGTAACCTTGGCCATCAGCCGGGGGTCCGAAGGATCGGTGACGCCCAGCGCCTGTGACAGGTCCGACGGGCCGATGGAGACCAGGTCTATGCCATCCAGCGCGGCGATCTTCTCGATATCGTTTATGCCCTTGTCATCCTCTGTCATTACCGAGAGCAGTATCTCTTCATTGGACTGCCTGGAGTGCTCCTGGTAGGGGACTGAACCGAATCGGGCCGCCCTGGAACCCGCAGAGGCTCCGCGGTCACCCAAAGGCGGGTAACGGACCGCATCCACCGCGCGCTTTGCGCCTTCGATGCCATCCACATGAGGCACTATGATGCCCTCAGCTCCGGCGTCGAGAAGCCGAAGAATTAACTTGGCGTCGTTATCCGGCACGCGGATCATAGACGTTACGCCTGCTAAATCGGCGGCCCGGATCATCTGCTCCACCAGGCCAAGGTCGAAGGTTGTGTGCTCCATATCGATAAATGCCGCATCGAATCCGGCGATGCCTATGATCTCAACGATCTGCGGATCGGCCATGGTGACGTACTTGCCAAGGGCGAGCTGGCCCTCTCGCATAAGCTTCTTAACGCGGTTCTGTCGCATCTGATCTCCTTTTGTTAGCGCCTTTACGGCGATGGCTACCGGGCGAAGTTTATGGGTCTACTCGAATCTCGTCAAGCCGACTCAGTGGCCAGGCAGCCTTCTACGCCGAACTCTGGCACGACATGCCAGCAGGGTGGGATAATGGAGAGCGAGTAATCGATCAAACGCTGACAACCAGTGGAGATTTAACTATGACGACTCTAACCAGCGAGAGCTGCGTGGCCTGCCGCAGGGACTCCCCCAAGGTAACCGACGCTGAGATGGCCGAGCTTCTGCCTCAGATACCTGACTGGGAAGTGACCGATACGGATGGCATTCCCAGGCTAGAAAAATCCTACAAGTTCAAGAACTTTTCTGATGCGCTCACCTTTACGACAAGGCTAGGCCTCGAAGCAGACGGCGAAGGCCATCACCCGCGCATCACATTGGAGTGGGGCAGGGTAGACGTGGACTGGTGGACGCACAAGATTCGCGGCCTGCACCGAAACGACTTCGTAATGGCGGCCAAGACTGACGTCATGTACGCGGGCAGTTCAGACAAACCTGATTAGAGCACTTCACCAGACCGTCCATTTCGCGACCCGACACATGAAGACCCACCAGGTCGTTGCCTAGGACATCGTGTTGGACTAACATTTCTTGCGGACCGTGACGCGAAAGCGAACGCCTCGACTGTGATCATCGCATCCTGGGGATGAAATTTGTCTTTTGTATAACGTAATCGTGATAGGCGCCGGACCAGCGGGAAACATGGCTGCTTTGCGTCTGGCGCAGGCAGGCCGGGACGTAGCCGTCTTGGATTGGCGTGCCCAGGTAGGCGACAAGCTTTGCACAGGCATAATCGGCAAAGAGTGCGTCACCAAGTTTCCGCCGAACCCAGAACACGTATATCGAGAGGCCAGCGCTGCCACAATTGTATCGCCCTCCGGACATCGCTTCCGCGTAGAAAAATCCGAGCCACAGGCCTACATCGTGGACCGTGTTGCCTATGTGAATTCCTTCGCCGTAAAAGCCCAAGAGGCCGGGGCTAACTACCTACTTGAGCATAGAGTAACAAGCCTCGAAATCAGCAAAACCTGCGCCAGCGTCACAGCCACCTGCAATGGCGAGGAGACTACCTTGGAGGCCCAGATGCTCGTCATCGCGGGCGGGTTTGGCTCGCCTCTACTGCGCATGGCCGGGCTGGCCAGCGGTAAGCCAGAGGACTACATGATAGGCTGTCAGTCCATCGTGGACGCCCCAGAGCTTCAGGAAACCGAGGTATTTGTCGGAGACAGCGTCGTGCCCAGCTCGTTCGGGTGGATAGTCCCTCTTACCAACGGCAAAGCGTTGGTGGGAATGGCCCCGCGGGAACAGGTGGGACGGCATATGGACCGGCTGCTTGAAAACCTGAAGGACAGTGGAGTAGTAAAGAACGTGTTAGGCCAGACCCAGACCTGGGGCATCCCCATACGGCCACTGCCCAAGACCTACGGGGCACGGGTACTGGTGGTTGGGGACTCGGCAGGACTTGTAAAGCCGACTACCGGGGGCGGCATTTACTACGCCCTGCTTTCAGGGGAATTTGCAGCGCAAACGATTGGCGAGGCCTTTGAGGCCGACAACTTCTCGTCACGCCAGCTTGCACATTACGAAAAGGCTTGGAAGGGCGTGTTCGGCAAGGAGCTTCGCGTCGGTTACTACGCTCGGCTGTTATTCGAGACCCTGAACGACCAGCAGTTGGAGTCATTGCTTGAGGAGTTCTTGTCTGAAGAGATGCTCAATGAGGTCATGAACGCGCCTGATTTCTCTTTCGATTGGCACAGTAACATTATCATGAAGGTGCTGCGCCACGCTAACATGCGAAAGATAATTCGGTCGTTCGGCCCTGCCGTAGCACCGTTCGCCGCGCGGCTTTTGAGGGCAAGAGCCTAAAAGCCCATAGGCCTTAGCTAAGAGTCTGCGCCAGAACGGCCATCCTAACGATGAGGCCATTCTCCGACTGTCGATAGAAGGCCAACCTCTCATCGGCAACCTCCACCGAAAAGTCACCGCTGCGCTGCATGGGGTCCATGATTACACAGTTGGGCTTTAGCATGGACATGAACTTCTTGTCGATTGTTAAATCCAACGCATGACGGCTTCGCAGTAGTTGAACGTGGGCAACCGTGCGTGGGGCGTTCAGGTAAATGGCGTCGGCATCGCGGACAGCCTCCATATCCCGCTCCAAAGTGATCTCCATGCCCTTCTTCTCGCAATAGGCAACCACATCAGGGTCGGCCTGTCCGCTTAGCGGAATCAGCGTGGCTTTGACGTTCTTGAAAAGGGCCAGTCCCTTAAGCAGCGCGTTGACGTTCCGATGCTCCAGGCGGCCTACCACCACAACCTTGGCGCCGTCGACACCGCCGAGTTCCCGATGAAGGGTGTAGATATCGGCCAAAGCCTGCGTTGGGTGGTCCTCCAGGCTACCGCCATTTATGATGGGCAGCGCATCAGCAAATTCCGCCCGCTCCACAACACCGTCGTCGCTGCAGCGCAACACCACCATATCTACGTGAAGGCTTGCCAGGATGTTGACCACGTTGTCCACGTAATTAGGGCTCGTCACCGGGAAAAACTGCGAGGCATCCTCGGTATGGTAGGACTGTCCTCCCAGAAGCCCCATAGCCCGCTCAAAGGATGTCCTGGTGAGGAGACTGGGTTCGTAGAAAAGACAGTAGAGGGATCGACCGGTTAGGTCAGGCCCTTTGCCGTCCCACTTCCGTATCCTTTCGCACATTGGAAACAGTTCAGCTTCAAGCCACGTGCGTTCGATCTGGGCGGTATTTGTCAGATGGGAGAATTTCGGCATATTCGCTCCACGGATTATTGGTAAGGGACGCATAACGAGTTTACATTAATTGTTCGCCCCTTACCAAGACAATTGGCTTTTCAAAAGGGCTTCAACATGGCCAATATCCCTACTTCTAAATAGAAAGCAAAAACGGTTTACATGCCTGCGAATAGGGCGTTAAGATATGCATTGCAATTCATTAATTGTCTTGCATATGGGGCCTCGTGCCCAGTTGGAGTGCCTTTGGTAAAAATTCTTCCTCAGTCTCTTGCCCAGCGAAGGAAGCGCGTTTTTCACGGTTGGTGGATCGTGTTGGGAGGCTCAATAAGCCAGGGGTACGCCTCCGGCGCATTCTGGCAAGGCTTCGGCGCATTCTTCGACCCTATCGTTGATCAGTTTGGCTGGAGTCGCGCCACCACATCCGCAGCCATGTCCCTGCAGCGCACCGAGACCGGCGCCATCTCCCCTTTCGTTGGCTATTTCATAGACAAGTTCGGCCCTCGAAATGTAATGCTTTTCGGCACGGTTGTTCTTTCGTTAGGCTTCATTCTCCTGAGCCGTATTCAGTCCCTGTGGCAGTTCTACGCAGCATTTCTCGTCATAACAATAGGCCTCTCCTTCGGTACCTTCCTGATCGTCACCACCACGGTGGCCAACTGGTTTGTAAAGAAACGATCCAAGGCTATGTCTCTAACTATGGCCGGATCAGGTCTGGGCGGCATACTGGTTCCGATCGTCGTTTGGCTCATCGCCGCCACAGACTGGCGCACAGGCCTCGTATACATAGGCATAGGGTTCTTCCTCGTCGGCATACCCGTGTCCTTCACGATGAAGAGTAGGCCGGAGGATCACGGCCTCTTTCCAGATGGTCTGGACCCCGCTCTGGATTCAGAAGACGAGGTAGATGAAAAAACTGGTGTAGTGACGCCCGGCCGTGCCAAGGAGGCCAACTTCACGGCGAAGCAGGCCTTGAAGACGAAAGCCTTCTGGCAGTTGGCCCTCTCTATGGGCGCTTCGCAGTTCATCATTTCTGCATCGATCCATCACATTCCGGCCATTACAAGCTTCGGTATGAGTAGAACAACAGCCGCCCTGGTCATCCTGGGCGTTTCTATGTTCAGCGTTATCGGAAGATTGGCCAGCGGCTACTTCGGCGACAAGATGGACAAGCGAAAACTGATCGCCATCTCCTTCGTTTTCCAGTTTGTGGGCACCTTGGCATTCTCCTTCAGCTCTTCACCCTGGCATCTGATAGTATTCCTAGTGGCCTGGGGAATCGGCTTCGGTGCGTCTATTCCCGTGCGGTTCGCGCTGATAGCAGACCTTTTCGGTCGGCGCAGTTACGGCTCAGTAATGGGGACAATGATGACGACCAGCGCTATTTTCGGTGTGGCAGGCCCGGTGCTGGTAGGGTGGGTCTTTGACGTGCGAGGCAACTACCGGGAGCCTTTCATGATTATGGCGTTCAGCGTGCTCGTAGCCATCCCGTTGATTCTTACCCTGGGCAAACCTGCGGAGAGACAAAGTTGAGAAGTTAGGTAAATAGGAGGTTTCCATTGTTAGAGCAGTTCAAAGTACCGCCAGATATAGCAGTCAAGGTCCAAGAAGATGCGTTACGGGAAACAGTCACCAGCGTGTTCCGTAAGATGGGTCTTGATGAGAGCGACTGCGTCCTGGGCGCAGACGTTATGGTCAAGGCAGACCTGCGAGGCGTAGAGACTCACGGCGTATCCAACATGCTGCGCTCCTACGTAAATGGTTATAACGATGGAACCATAAATCCACACCCCAACTGGAAAATACTCCGAGAGACGCCCGCCACAGCCAATATCGATTCCGACAGAGGCCTGGGGACTATCATCGCTCCTAAAGCCATGGAGATAGCCATCCAGAAGGCGAAGAACACGGGCGTGGGAATGGTCACCATTCGCAACGGACGCCACCTGGGCATGGCATCCTACCATGCGATGATGGCACTGGAACACGACATGATCGGCGTGTGCATGACTTCGTGCCCGCCCAGCGTGCTGCCTACTTTCGGGGCCGAGCCGCGAATGGGAACCAACCCTATTGCAGTAGCCGCCCCGGCTGACAAGGAGCCTCCTTTCGTTTTTGACGCGGCTACCAGCACTATTGCGGGCAACAAGTTGGGGCTGGCGCGAAGGCTAGGAAACGACTTGGTCGGCGGCTGGGTTGGCGATGCAGACGGAGTGCCCATAATGGAGAATGTCCCGCCGCCCGTACCTGGATACGAGGGCAGGGCAACGTCCTTCTTATTGCCGGTGGGCAGCACACGCGAGATGGGATCCCACAAAGGCTACGGCCTTGCGTGCATAGTGGATATTCTTGGGGGAGTGCTTTCAGGCGGAGGTTACGGCGTAAATCCTGGCCGACCCAACTTTGGCCATTACGTCGCGGCCTATAGCGTAGAGGCCTTCATGGACACAGCCGAGTTCAAACGCACCATGGATGAGTGGATTCAAATGCTGGAGTCCACGAAGCCGGCTAAGGGCCACGACAGGGTGCTCTATCCGGGTAGGCCTGAAGCCGAAGAGGAGGCCAAGCGCAAGATAGAAGGTATTCCTCTCCATCCCGAGGTCATTGAGTGGTTCCAAGATATCTGCGGGGAGCTTTCCTTACCCTACACGCTAACGTAAATCGGGGTGACTACGTCCCTGAACGGTGCGAGGCCAGACGATTTCGTCTGGCCTCGTTCATTTTCCACCGATATTACCTGGTTCAAACACCCGCTGAAAATGGGTACACCGGCTAATTTCACTATTGGGAGCCCACTGCTACACTTTTTATGTTCCAGCCTCAGCGTGCCTGTTTATTCTATTGGTACATGAGGCAATGGGCAGAGGAGTGCACATATGAATGAGACATTTGGCAACCCTCCGGGCGCACCGGGACCTTTCGCTTTAATTAGCAAGGATGAAGCCCTCGCTCAGATGGACAACGACGAGACACTGCTGCGGGAGATCATAAACATTTTTCTCGAGCACAGCGTGTCATACCTGGACAATCTCCGACACGCAATCATGGAAGGCGATAGCGACGAGGTTTACCGAACGGCGCATACGCTGAAAGGCGCCGTGGGCAACTTCCCAGCCACCGCTGCTTTTGAGGCCGCGCTAAAGCTGGAAATGATGGGCCGGGCTGGAGACATGACCAATGCAAAGGCAGCCTACCTGGAACTTGAAGCCCTAATTAACCGCCTCAAACCAGCCCTGAAGAATCTCTTCAACGGCGAATAGCCTGCTCGACCCATCCCACCCAGGTTAGTAGGGATAAGGCATCTCACCCACTGGGACCTCAATCAGGCTTGGCCCGTTGAAATTAATGGCTTCGCTCACGACCTCTTGCAACCTATCCGCGTCCTGATTTTCTACTTTTATGCCTTTAATTCCGAAGGCATCAGCCAGCTTCATAAAGTCAGGATTCTTCAACTCGGAGCCGTAAGCCCTCCCCTCGAACATGTTCCTCTGGTCGCGAAGCACGTTGCCGAAGGCGCTATCGTTAAATACCACTAGCACCACGTTTATTCCGTACATCGCAGCCGTGGCCAACTCCTGCACGTTATACATGAAGCCGCCGTCGCCGGAGACCGCTACTACGGCCTTATCCGGGCAGGCAACTTTAGCACCCAGAGCCACAGGATATGCGAATCCCAGGTTGCCGAAGTATGAGGATGTCAGGTAGCTGCGAGAGTTGTATACAGGGAAATGCAGCCGACTGTAATAGCCCATTTGCGTCATGCCCGCAACCAGTATGCCGTCATCAGGCATGGCTCCACGTATGGCCTTGGTGAAGGACTCCAGTGGTTCCGATGCATTGGCCTCGCCGAAATACTGCGCCCGTACCGAATCTATGTCCTCCTGGTGCCTTTCCCTTTGCGGCACAGTAGATGCCATTACCCGATGCATATCCTCCAGAGTTAGCCGGGCATCTCCCACCACGCCAACAGTGTCGGCATAGTTCCTGCCGATCTCAGCCTCATCAATATCAATCTGAACAATCTTCTGACCTCGCAGAATATTGGGCGAGGCATTCCGCGTCCCAACTGCAAGAATAACGTCGTACCTGGCCATGTAGTCGTGAAATGGATCATCTCGGGTTCGCGGGGTGCCCAGGGACAGGTAGTGCTTGTCCGATACGGCACCTTTGCCTTCAGCAGTCGCCATTATGGGCGCTTGCAAGTGCTCAGCCACCTTTAGCAGCGCCTCCCCTGCGTCGGACTGGTTGCCGCCGCCGCCAACTAGGATCAGCGGATTGGTAGCGCCTGCCAGAACCCGCACCGCCTCTTGGACACTTTCCATACTCGCCGCTGGCCTCTGGTAGCTCACCGGCTCCATGAGGTCCACATCGGCTAATTGGGCAAGAGTCTCAGGCGGGATTTCAATCTCTACAGGACGCGGCCTGCCAGACTTTAGCTGGTAGAAGGCTTCGTGTACGGCCTCTGGCACTTCTCTCGGGTCCAGAATGCGCTGGGCCCACTTGGTCACCGGCCTTATGGTGTCCAACTGATCATTTACCTCATGGAGCATGCCACGGTCGCCGCCAATCATGTCGCGCTCGATCTGGCCCGAGATCACCATTATTGGTGAAGACGCAGCGTAGGCCGTGCCAATTGCCGCAGAAGCGTTCTGCAAGCCGGGGCCCGGCACTACCAGCGCCGTGCCTATACCGCCTCCAGCCCTGGCGTAGCCGTCCGCCATATAAGCCGTAGCCTGCTCATGACGGGTGGTGATGAACTTGATATCCGTTTCGGCACGGAGTGCGTCCAAAGCGTGATAAAGCTGTACGCCCGGCAATCCGAATATTACTCGCACCCCTTCCAGGTGAAGTTGCTTGGCTAATGCTTGGCCGCCAGTCATCTGTGGCATTTTTTAGTAACCTTTCCGCATGGACATGCGATGAGAAGCTATGTAAAAAGGGGCCCACTGCTTTTAAACAAGGGCTCCTTTCACGAAGGTGTGGCGACGTTTACGAAGGCTTTGACTCAGCGTAGTCAGCCCGGGCCCTGGCCAATGCGGCGTCGCGTTGCGCCAACAGCTCAGGCCTCTTGGCCGCAGACCACGCCTGGGAGCTTTCCAAACTTTCGATAGAACCCTGGAACTGAGGCATTACGTAACGAGCGACCAACTCGTAGCTATGCAACACCTGCTCTCTGGTGCCCCATTCTGTGGACTGGATCATGAAGCCGCCAAACCCGCCGCTTTGCTCGTCCAGCCGCTTGATGGACGCGATGAGGTCATCCGGAGTGCCAACGCACCACGCTCCCCGTTCCACCATAGCGTCGATAATCTTATCGGGAGGGCCGTCAATCGCCGCCGGTTGACCCAGCGTCTCCTCAAAGTACTCTCTCTGGTAGCGGCCCGCATTCTTACGGGCCTGCTCCATCGCTTCCTTTTTGCTTTCGGCCAGGTGAACGTGCATCACAACACGCCATTCTTTGCGATCCATAGTGTTGCCGTGTTGCGCTGCGGTCTCCTCTGCAATCTTCCAGAACTCGTTCAAGTCCGATACTTCATTGCCGCCCCGAATGACGCTCACGGACAGCACGGAAGTCCCATGCTTACCAGCCAGCACCATGCCGGAAGGCGACTGCGCCGCGGCTACTGCTATGGGAAAATGCGGCTTGGTGTACGGTCGCAGGTGGAGTTGCGCCTCTTGCAGTCTGAACCAGTCAGACTCATATGTAATGGGCTCCTTCTCTTTGAGCAGGCGCATGATGATACCCAGGGACTCATCCATACGGCGCCGTTGCAGCGTGGGCTCAATACCGAGCATGGAGGCATCGGTAACCAGAGCTCCAGGACCCACACCGAGCATCACGCGGCCTCTGGTAAGGTGGTCCAGTAGCACCATGCGGTTAGCAACCATCATAGGGTGGTGGTAGGGCAGGCTGATGACCCCGGTACCAAGCTTGATGTTTTTGGTGCGCTCGGCGGCGGTGGCCATAAAAACCTCGGGGGATGCAATGATCTCCCAGCCAGCGCTGTGGTGCTCACCGATCCAGGCCTCGTCGTAACCTAGATCGTCCAGCCACTTGATCATCTCCAGGTCGCGCTCCAGCGAAAGGGTAGGGTTTTCGCCCTTCCAATGGAAGGGGGCCATAAAGACGCCGAATTTCATGCGCTCGGGAAGGGCCATAGCATTTACATCCTTACTAATTTGGATTTTTGCGTTGGGCATTACCGTTGTAACGGCCTGATTTAGAGCTTCCAAGGCCAAGCTCAGGACATCACGGATTCTAGCACGGGGCCTTTGCACCGGCAACCGAAGGTTTCTTGTTTTCGGGGTAAGTTAATGCAGAGTGGTTTTCGAGGGAAGTGATCGATAGCCGTTTCGTCCAGGTTGGCAGGGCCAACCTGGACTATCGGAATTATGACGAGGTGACTAGCCGGAAAACGTTCGGTCCACCATACGCCGGGCCTCTTCGGGTTTGACGCCGTTAGCCTGCATACAAGGTGCCATGTCGGCCAAAATCTTATCTGTGTCGCCCAGCAGCATGTACTTCTTATATGTGTCCTCATGCTCTATGCCCAGAGCCCGCGCGAACACGCTGAGGTAATGCTCTACGGTGAAAGGCTGGTTGGCCTCATAGCCACATATTTGACGTTGGCAGCCATGATAGAGATTAGCGAAGGTCGTCACTCCCGCATCCGCGGCAGCCTGAAGCTGTCCCTCCACGATCTCCTTCCACAACTCCTCACCGGTGACCTCCAGACTAGATGGCGAGCACGCCTTTTCCAGCCGATCGTCAGTCCCGATATCAATGTACTCAACGCCAGGTAGGGCGGAAAGAAGCTGCTCGGCGGCACGGGCTTCCTGAAGCCTTCTGGGGTGTGCAGAGTGGTAGTGTAGCGCGACCTTTTGACTTGGCTGTGGGGCGAGATTCATCTTGTCCAGTTGCTCCACCAGAAATTCTGTGACGTGCAGTGTTTCGAAGGAGGCAGGAACCTGGAAGACATCGTCATAGTAGTAGATGCAAGAGGGGCACCACATCACAACACGCTCTGGCTGGTAGCGCTCAAAGTACTTTACGGTGTTAGTGCCCATGGTCTGGCTCAACTCGGTGTCGCCCTTGCGCTGGTGGACGATTCCGCAGCAGTAAGCCGGACCTCCCACAGCAACGTAATCAACACCTAGCAGATCGAAGACGTCAGTCACAGTGCGAATCATGTGTGACGTGCGCAGGACGTTGCAGCCGAGGTAAAGCACTACCTTATGCGGCTCCGGGTCCTTGTCAGGCACGGCCAGCCACGACTTGTTTTCGGGCATCATCATGGTGTCGTGCTGTACCGTCATTTCGCGGAAGTAGGGGCCGTATGCGAATCCCGATTTGTTTCGACTGATCGGCTTATCTGCCATGGCTAAATCCTCACACAGTGCTCGCCCGAGCGGCTAAGGCAAATCTACCTCTAATTTACTCTGAGGTTCTCGATTAATGGGATTATACCAAACGTCCATATTCAGCACTGGCCTGAAGGCCGGTCTGCGGCTATGATTAATTCAATGGCATACGCAAATGACATCTTTATGCAGTCCACAGGCGTGCGCATTCTAGTGGTCGCCGACGAAATGCTCGCCAGGGCGGGGCTAGCCTCGCTTCTGACAGACCAGAGGGGCGTCAAGGTCGTGGGACAGGCGGATGGCAAAAGTCTGGAAGGTGAGCTGGAAATCTACCAGCCAGACATACTCGTTTGGGACGTGGGAATGGGCGGTGTGCTATCAGTCTTTCCCGACGATGTCCCGGCCATCGCGCTGGTTGCAGACGGGACAGTCGCATCGCAGGTTAGAGGCCTGGGCGTTGAGGGCGTGTTGCCCCGAGATGCCTCACCTAAGCTCATAGTGTCCGCCATGACCGCCGTGATGCAAGGGCTGGTAGTCGTGGACCCCTCCTTCGCCGCGGCACTGTCTACGCCGAGGGCCGTGTCAGACTCCTCGGAACAGGTAGGCCAAATTGACGTGACGCCTCGCGAGTTGGAGGTATTGCGGCAATTGGCGCAAGGCACCTCCAATAAGGCCATCGCCTACGAACTCGACATCAGCGAGCACACCGTGAAGTTCCACGTAAACTCGCTCATGAC
The DNA here is from genome assembly GCA_002816705.1 of SAR202 cluster bacterium Casp-Chloro-G4. Lineage (GTDB taxonomy): Bacteria > Chloroflexota > Dehalococcoidia > Lucifugimonadales > JADFKI01 > Casp-Chloro-G4. The sequence goes on along the minus strand of MUCK01000049.1, from coordinate 19,212 downwards.
GAAACTAGACGCCCGCAACCGCACCGAAGCCGTGGTTATCGCCACGCGCACTGGCTTGATCCCTCTCTAACCTGATATCTCCCTAGCCATTCTTCCAGGTAACGCCCTAACCCTTTTTGCAGTGGGATACGTACCCCTCCAGGCATAGACTTGAATTTGTACTCAGCGAATCAAGCAATATGGCTGAGGAAAGAGGAGGAGCGAATTGGCAGAGATATTATCCAAGCTATCCAATGACATCTCATCAATTGTAGAGAGCGCCGGCAAAGGCATCGTTCGAGTGGAGGCACGACAGCGAATGCCCGCTACAGGAATTGTCTGGTACGACGACGGCGTTATCGTAACGTCCCACCACATCGTGGAACAGGACGAAAATATCATTGTTGGCCTTCCCGACGGAAGCACGACATCTGCCGTGTTGGTAGGCCGCGATCCATTCACCGACGTTGCAGTGTTGCGGGCCGACCTGTCAGGTCTGAAGGCCACACCCTGGGCGGCCTCTGACGGGGTGAAGGTCGGTAATCTAGCGCTGGCGCTAGGTAGACCAGGCAAAAGCGTAAGAGCGACGATGGGCATGGTTAACGTTGTAGGGGAGTCCTGGCGCACTCCGGCAGGTGGCCCTGTGGACAGCTACATACAGACTGAGGTCACGATGTACCCAGGCTTCTCGGGCGGGCCGCTAGTGGACTCCGCAGGGGCCGTTCTGGGCATGAACACCTCCGGGCTACTACGAGGCTCGGTCGCCACCATACCCGTGGAGACGCTGGAGAGAGTGGTGGCCTCGATTCTCGAACACGGCAAGGTTCGCAAGGCTTACCTGGGGGTCGGAACGCAGCCGGTAAGGCTACAATCTGCGGCCTCGGCGGGCGTTGAACAGGAGACGGGCCTGCTGATCATTTCGGTTGAGGCGTCCGGCCCTGCCGATGAAGGCGGACTGCTTCAGGGCGACACCATAGTTTCCCTGGATGGTGAACCGGTCCGCCAGGTGGACGACTTGCTTTCGTTGCTCAGCAGCGACAGAGTCGGCAAGTCAGTGGATGTCGCAGTGGTTAGAGGCGGCACCCCTGCAAAGATCAGCGTGACGCTGGGCGAGAGGGAGTAGGTAAGTAACATGGGATCTTTATTACAGCAACTTGACCTTGAAATGGGAGAACTCGTGGACAGTGCGAGCAGGAGCATAGTGCAAGTCCGAAACTCCGGAGGTGGGGCGGGCGCAGGCTCCGTTTGGCATTCGGACGGTTTAATAATAACTAACGCTCACGTCGTCCACGGAGACAATCCGACGGTGGTTCTCAGCGACGGAAGGGAGTTTCCCGCCAGCGTAGTTGCCCGCAGCGAAGCTCAAGACATAGCGGCTCTGTCCATCGACGCGCAGGGGCTTACGTCGATGCCTATTGGAAATTCGCTGGACGTGGCGGCGGGGCAATGGGTCATGGCCATAGGTCACCCCTGGGGGATGGTAAACGCCGCCACCGCAGGAGTCATTATCGGCCTGGAGTCGGAGTCGCCAAATAGCGAAGACCCCAGCAAGCAGTGGCTGGCTGTGAACCTGCCTCTACGCCCCGGCAATTCTGGAGGGCCGTTGATTGACGCAGAGGGCAGGCTAATCGGAATCAATACCATGATGAACGGACCGGACGTCGGCATGGCTGTTCCTGTCCACGAAATAAAGCGGTTCTTGGACCGGGAGGTGAAAGCGGTTAAGGCAACGGTCTAGTCCTCTAGGCTGCCACCGTCAAATTTACCTGCGAAGATTTTGCCATCGCTAGGCCACTGCTCCTTTGGATTTTCGTAAAACACCTCAATCTCGTTACCGTCGGGGTCCATGATGTACACGCCAATGGAGATACCGTGGTCGCCTATCCCAGCGATGTTCACGTCCTTCGCCTTTACGTGCTCGTAAAGCGTCTTTAAATCGGCGAAGGACTCCATCTCCCAGGCAAAATGGTAAAGGCCGACGCGATTAGACTCCGGTCCGGGGGCGTCAGGCCCCAATTGCATGAGCGCCAACTCGTGAGATGCCCTTTCGTTGGCGCTCATGAACACCATCTGACCGGCCATCTTGTGAGTGGTGTGCAGGCCCAAAATGTCCTGATACCACTTCTCTGAAGCATCCACGTCGCGCACCCTCAATACCAGGTGCCCAAGCTGCAATGGCTTTACCATATCGTCCTCCAATTAAAACCATGTCCTTACGAAGTTACTGGGCGCCGATGACCTTTTCCGCGCGAAGCCGGGCGAGGCGCTCCTCATCGAAGCCTAACATCTCGCTAAGGACCTCCGCGTTATGCTGACCCAATAAAGGCGCAGTCGTCACCTGCACAGGCGAATCCGACAACTTCACCGGGCAACCGGGCATGGTAAATTCGCCCCACTGAGGATGGTCAACGCTTACGATCATTTCGCGCTCACGCAGGTGTTCGCTGGCGTAGACGTCCACCGAATTAAAGCAGGCACTGGCAGGGACACCCAACTCAGCCAAGATTTCCATGGCTTCAAACTTGGTGTGCTTCTGCGTCCAGACCTCAACCATTTCGTTGATTTCATCGGTCATCTCGCTCAGACGAGCAACATCCTGATAATCGGGGTTGTCGATCAGGTCTTCACGTCCCATGCCTTTGAGAAGGGCATGCCACATATGTATTCGAGTGGGATACCCCATTAAGAAAACGTAATCATCTGGGCCACCAGGGGCGCATTTGAACGTACCAATGGCCGGCCTTCCTGGCCAAAAGCGCCCACGCCGGGATGGAGAAAACTCTCCTTGATTCGAACGTGCCATAAACACACGGCCCAGGTTAACCAAGGCGTCCTGCATGGAGACCTCCACTACCTGCCCCTTGCCGGTCGTTTGTCGCTGCCAAAGCGCCGCCAAGATGCCAATTGCGGCGTGCATTCCCGTGCCAGTATCGCCAAGGTTAAAGCCAGGACGCGTAGGGGGGCCATCGGGCTCACCCGTGGCGCAGAACGCCCCACCCGCCGCCTGTGCCACCGGGTCGAAACTCTTGTACTTGCTGTACGGCCCATAGGTGCCAAAGCCTTTGATCCTAGCCAAAATGATTCGCGGATTGATCTCCGATATCACGTCATAACCCAGTCCGAGGCGCTCCAATGTGTCCGGAGCCATATTTTCGGCCACGATATCCGCCTGCCTGATGAGGTCGAACAGGATTTCCTTGCCCTCCTCGGACTTCAAGTTCAGCGTAAGGCTTCTCTTATTGGCGTTGAGGTTCAGGAAGTACTCCGCGTCTCGGTCTGTGCGAGAGCCCATAGCATTTCGGCCAGGATCGCCATGAGTTGGCTCTTCTATTTTTACAACGTCCGCTCCAAACCACGCCAGCATTTGTGTGCAGGATGTGCCTGCCTCGAATTGCGTCAGGTCTACGATCTTTACGCCCGCCAGTGCCTTATCCATTGTCTATCTCCTAACCCGTTGTCTTTGGCAAATCTATATCGTTTCGGTAAGCCAGTCCTTGAAATCCTGCCCAATGTCATCTCGATGCAGGCCCGCATACACCGATGCCTTCAGCATGCCCAACGGCGTACCCACGTCGAAATGGATGCCGGGAAAGCGATAGGCGTAGGCTCCCTGGGACTGGCGTATGGAATCCAGGGCGTCCGTAAGTTGAATCTCGCCAATTGCGCCTGGTTTTGTCTTCTCGATCTCCTGGAATACTTCCGGAGGCAGGACGTATCTCCCAATAATGGCGAGGTTGGATGGAGCGTCTTCCAGCCTGGGCTTCTCCACCATGCGCCGTATGCGCGACAGCTCATCGCTAATAGGTTCGGGGTCTACGATACCAAGATAGGGCACAGCCTCGTCCGGAACCTCTTTGACTGATATGACGGCCCCTCCCCGCTCATCATATATGTCGATCATCTGCCCTATGGTTGGCTTATCACTCCAGATGATATCGTCGGGCAGAAACACGGCAAAGGGCTCATCGCCCACTTCATCCTTGGCCATAAGGACAGCGTGGCCCAGCCCCAGAGGCTCATCCTGGTAGACGTAGCTAACTTCCATCATATTACTTATTGCCAGCATGCCGTCCAATAGAGCCGTGTTGCCGCGCTCCTCCAATGCCGCTTCCAGCGCAGGAATCCTCCCAAAGTAGTCGCTGGTGGCCTCCTGCCCGCGAGATATCACGAACACGACGTGTTCGATGCCAGCCTTGGCCGCCTCCTCCACGGAGAAGTGGATGGCCGGTAGATCGATGATCGGAAGCATGACTTTAGGTATTGTGCGGGTGACTGGTAGGAACCTGGTGCCGAAGCCCGCGGCGGGGATGACGGCTTTTCGTACTTTCATTAGCGCTCCTGCCGAAATCAAATGCAAAGGGCCATTTGGTGCGATTATAGCAATCTACCGTTGCCTACGAAAGCGAACGGGCCTCAGTCTGTCAACCGAGATTCATTTGGGATAACATATGCCGACCATAATGCGCCCCAATATGGAGGAACAGCGTTGGACCCACTAGGCAAAGCGGAAATCGGCACCACGGGACTTAAAGTCACGCGACTTGGGCTTGGAGGCGCGCCATTTGGCGGCCTGTTTGAGGACGTGGCGCTGCAGCAAGCAACCGAGAGTATTGCTGCCGGGCTTGACGTGGGCATTCGCTACTTCGACACGGCTCCCCTTTATGGCAACGGCAAGAGCGAACGCTATTACGCGTCGGCGCTACATGGGGTGGAACGAGACTCATATGTCCTGTCTTCCAAAGTCGGCCGCCTGTTAAATCCTACGGACGAAACACAAACCGATGATATATACGTGAACCTGCCCCCAATGGAGGTCGCCTTCGATTTTTCCAGGGATGGCGTGTTGCGGTCCATCGAAGATAGCCTCAAGCGGTTAGAGCTGGACAGAATTGACATCGTTTTTATTCACGACCCGGACGACTTCCACGCCCAGGCTGTGAGTGAGGCCTTCCCCGCTCTGGCCGAGTTGCGCTCTCAGGGCGTAATCAAGGCTATCGGCGCAGGCATGAACTTCTGTGAGCCGTTAGCGCAATTCGCCCGCGAGGCCGACTTCGACTGCTTCCTACTAGCAGGCCGATACACCCTGCTGGACCACTCGGGGCTTACCGACCTCCTCCCGTTGTGCGTCGAGAAGAAGATGAGCATCGTCTTGGGTGGGCCATACAACAGCGGCGTGCTGGCCTCCGACCTTAGCGAGGGCACCACGTACTTCTACCAGTCGACCCCGCCGGAGGTACTGGCGCAGGCCCGCAAGATAAAAGCCGTATGCGACAGGCACAGCGTTCCGTTAAAGGCAGCGGCGCTACAGTTCGGCCTGGCTCATCCGGCAGTGGCCGCCACTATCCCCGGTGCTCGTTCTGCGGACGAGGTCCGTGAGAATTTTCAGATGGCCGCGTTCGAAATTCCGTCCGACCTGTGGGCTGAACTGAAGCACGAGAAGCTGATTCCGGAAGAAGCGCCTACGCCGTAATTCATGTTCTCAGCAAAACTACATGACCGTGCAAACCACGGAGAGGGCCATCCATGAAATCCTTCGCCATGACACTGAACCTCAAAGACGACCCGACGGTCATCGAGAAATACATCGAGTACCACCGCGACACCTGGCCCGAGGTCCTGGACGGACTGAAGGGTCTGGGTATCGAGAAGATGAAGATATTCCTGCACGGCAGGGGTCTGTTGATGTACCTGGAGGCTCCGGACGATTTCGATCTGGAGAGGGACTTTCCACGCTACATGGAAAGCTCCCCCCGCGCCCAGGAGTGGGACGACCTGATGACTACATTCCAGGAGCCGGTGCCAGCGGCCAAAGAGGGTCAGTGGTGGGCCCCAATGCAACAGGTGTTCTCGCTTTTCGAGTAACCCTGGCGACCTGCAAGGCCAATAACCCCAAGGTTAATCGAGCGCGAACGGCCAAGCATGGACTGCAAAATTTCCGGCAGGGTAACCGAGTCCAATCACGAAAGTTGGTCGGTTGAAGACCGCAAGCCCTACGTCCAGCACATCGTGGAGATATTCGGAATCGACAGGCTCATGATCGGCAGCGACTGGCCGGTGTGCCTTCTGGCGGCCACTTACGATCAGGTTTTGAGCGCGGCGCTGGAAGCAATCGGGCCAATATCGGATGATGACACCGTGAAGCTTTTGGGCAAAAACGCAGCAAAATTCTACGGCATATCCTGACAAGGCCCCGATGTGTCTATGGGTTGATAATGACCTTGATAGCTCCGGACTGTCGCTTGTCGTTGGCTGCCGCAAAGGCCTCGCCGATCTGTTCCACGGGGTAGTGGTGGGTGATGAACCCCGACGGATCGATTCGGCCAGCGGCCAGAAGGTCCAGGGCCGTCTTGTATTCGGGGACACCCTGCCAATTGGAGTAGCTGTTGGACCACTGGATGCGAAGCTCTTTGCGATAAGCCGTAACAACGTCCACGTCCTGGCTGCCCGTAAAAACGCCCAGTACACTGACGATGCCGCCTCGCCTGGCCATGCCTACGGCCTGGGTTAACGTGGGAGCGGAACCTCCTACGGTCTCGAACACAACGTCCACGCCCTCGCCGTCGGTGGCGTCCAAAACGGCTTGGACAGGATCGCCGTCTGCGTTGGCCACCACATCATCTGTCGCGCCAACCGTTTTTGCGACGTTCAGGGGCTCGTGTCGCGTGCCAACCATTATGACCCTGCCCACACCGTAGGCCTTGGCCAACTGTCCCAGCGTCATACCAATGGCCCCGGTGCCTATTATGACGGCAGTCCAGTCTGGCGTTGGGTTGGCCCTGTTAAGAGCATGGACACCGCAGGCATAGCAGTCCAACTGCGAGGCCGCATCGTAAGTCACATTGACGGGTAGGGGATAGCAGTTAGATGCCACGCACGTGTCGTATTGGGAGAAACCATGGCTCTCCGTGCGGCGGCCGTGTGGCAAACCCCTGGAAGGGCACAAGTGGTACTCCCCCCGAAGGCAGTAGCGGCAGGTCCCGCAACCCAGCAGGTGTTCGGCCTGGATACCCACCCGCTGGCCAATCTTCAACGACACGACGCCTTCGCCAAGGCCGGCAATTTCGCCTGCCAGCTCGTGCCCGCGTTGGTGAGGTTCACGAACGCCGTAAGGGTTCTGGCCTCGGTACGGATGCAGGTCGCTTCCGCATACCCCGCCAGCCCTCACTCTTATCAGAACCTCGCCCGGTTCAGGCTCCGGTGTGGGCAGGTCTTCGACTCGAACGTCCTGACCACCATAAAAGACCGCAGCCTTCATTTCATATCACCCCGGCTTGACTTTGGAGCCAGTCGAAAACATGCATCGTAGCCATGCAGTCATCCTCGTTATAGTCCAGGATTCGCCCCATGACATCTGCATCGAGTCCGCCTGCCGCCAGGTATTGATGGTAAAGAGCTACCGTAGTGAGGCCGTCAACATCGTCCTGACGCCAGGAGAAGCCCAGGTACTTGGCGATATCCTTGAGGCCATCACCATAAGTCGGGAAGGCATATGAGTTCACGGCGATAGGATGCAGGTCTACCATACGACTAAGGACCGTATCCAATTCCTCTGGGTTTACGCCGTAGTGGTTTGCCATCTTGGTGAGGTGAATCTTCTCGTAGTTATGCCAGTGGTAGAACAGGGCGGACTCCAGCGAATTGGCCCACCGGATGAATTCCCGGACCACCGTCTCCTCTTCATCTGGCGAATGGGCTATGAACGGCAGGAACTTCGGCTCTCGTCCCTGCTGCCGTAGCACCGCACCAATGAGGTAGTTGACCACTCCCAGGCCTTGTCGGTCTAGCCTTGGGTCCGACCCCTCGAAGTCGAAGAACACCTCTGTGGTGGCTGTCGGTATGCGCTTCCCGGATTCGCGGGACACCGGCTTACCGCCGCAAATCGCCTGGGCCGACGAGATGAAGCGTTTGGCCGACTTTGCCCCTATGCCCTTCAGGTCCGTAAGCGAGTCTAGCTTTGCGCCGGCCAGGTCATCCACAGTGACGTACTCGGCCTCGGCCAAAGTCCTCCGCATAGTAGCGCCAACACCACTAACCAGCGAGACACACCGGCGCTCCGCAGCCAATCGATTGACGTAGCTTTCCCAGGGCCAGTCGGCCGCGCCATGAATGGCTACGACTTCCCTAGTTCCGTCGGCAACCGCCCGCATATCCGCCAACACCAGGTCAAGCCTTGGGGACAAGCCAGACATTTGAACGTACTCCATATCGCCGTCCATGTTGACGATAAGCATTTGGTCGGGCTCGTGGCCCTGGATAGCGCCCAACAATCGATTAAGAGTGGCCACCTTAAGCCTGTGACCTTCGGTGATCCTACGAGCGCTCCTTATCTCAGCGAGAAAGTAGCTGAACTCGCCCAAGTCAGAGGGAATGGAGTCGGTCCTTATCAGGACGTGGGGAGTGCCCTTGAGGCCACGGGTGAGGTCCCAAAGAGGCATCTGGCTTATGTGCCGCTGGCCGTTGATCATCATCTCCAGCGTGCTACGGAAGCCTTCCATTTCGGAGTAGAACGGCTGCGAAGCAGCAGACGCGTACGACTGACGCAGGATGTCTGCCCTATGCTCCTTGCCGGTTTCCTCCAGGTGCTGCATGTAGAGGTTGGTGGGGTCGCGTTCCTCAGCGGGAGCGTGCGCCTCGCACCAGAAATTGATGGGCGAGCTTACGTAACGCTCGACGTTGCCCGCAGTAACGGCGTATGGTCCACGCCCCGTGGTGAACTTCTGAAAGGTTTTCTCGATGTTCAACGGATTTGCTCCCGGATGGCCTGCCCAGGCGTTCAGGCGATAAATGTCCCTCTAGTCGCCAATGTTAACGCCTACGCAAGACCAAAGCTAGTCCGCCGGTTCAGCCTCTCCCAGGCTTTCGTCCAGGATTTCCAGGAGGTCCTTGGCTCTTTTGCCCTCGAACTTGCCCTCATTTTCACCTTCGGAATTCAAGGAACCAATGCCCTCTTCGAACATCTGGAGGCAGTAGGGGCAGGAAACAGCCACCGTGTCGGCCTCGGTGTCCAGGTACTGCTCCGTCCGAATGTGATTCACACGACGTCCGCCGCTCTCCTCCATCCACATATGCCCACCACCGGCACCGCAGCAGAAACCTTGACCACGGCAACGGTCAAACTCCACCAGCTTAACGCCGGGGATGGCGTTGGCTATCTGCCTGGGCGCCTCGTAGACCTCGTTATGGCGCCCCAGGTAGCAGGAGTCGTGGTATGCGATGGTTGTATTCAGTTCCACAAGCGGCTTAATGCGACCCTGGGCGATCAGGTCTGCCACAAACTCGCTATAGTGCATGACCTCGAAATCGCCGCCCAGGTGAGGATACTCATTCTTTATGGTGTTGAAGCAGTGCGGACAGATGGTCACTATCTTCTTAACGTCGTACTGCTTGAAGGTCTCTATGTTCTGGCCGGCCAACATCTGGTACAGGTACTCGTTGCCCATGCGCCTGGCCGGGTCGCCGGTGCAAGTCTCCTCGTTGCCCAGTATGGCGAAGTCCACGCCAGCCCGCTTTAGCACCGAAACCATGGACCTGGCAACGCTCTGGCTTCTCTGCTCCAGCGCCGCCGTACAGCCTACCCAGAAAAGCACCTCGGTATCCGGGTGATCCGCAAGTATCTTGACGTCTAAGCCCTCAGCCCAATCGGTGCGGGTGTAGGTGGTGCCTCGCCAGGGGTGGCCCCGCTGCTCAAGACTGACAAGTGCGTTCATGCCCGACTCCGGCATTTCGGCCTTTTCCATAACCATGTAGCGCCGCATATCCACGATGATATCGATATGCTCCACGCCAACAGGGCACTCCTGCATGCACGCGCCGCAGGTCAGGCAGTCCCATAGAGCTTGCTCCGGTATCCAGGGGCCGATTAGAGGCTTCTCTTCCTGCAGGTCATTACCATCAGCAAGGGCGGGGCCTACCTCCAGCATGTGCTCTTTCAGGTTCTCTACGATGTGCATAGGGGAGAGAATTTTGCCGCTGAAGTTGGCAGGGCACACATCAGAACAACGTCCACATACCGAGCAGGCGTACCCATCCAGTAGTTGCCGTTGGGTGAAGTCCTGAATGCGATGAGCGCCAAATACCTCGGCTGTCTCCAGGTCGGCTGGCGTGGACAGCGTCCCGCGAGCCTCCAGGTTGCGCGTCACAAAATTTATGGGCGCACCGATCATGTGCATGTGCTTGGATATCGGAATGTATACGGCGAATCCAAGAATTATTACCAGGTGGGCCCACCAGAAGAAGCCCTGTAGTCCATTGGCCAGTCCGACGCCCATGCCCGCTCCAGCGAAAGCATTTCCCAATGCGCCACCTATGGGTGCAGCAGAGTGAGGCCCTGTGCCTCCAGACGCCACGTAGAAGGCCTCGGCCAGGAGGGTAAAGACCATAAGCAAGGCAATGAGCGCCAGGATGATACCTGCCTCTTTGCCTTGGGTGAGGTCGAAGGACAATCGTCGCGGGGTTGCCACCCAGCGTCGGACCGCTGCCCAAACCAAGACCCCCAGAAACACGACCGCCAGCACATCCAGGTAGGAGACAAATATCCTCACGCCGGTGTCAGTAAGGATTGTCTTTGAAAGCGGGCGCCATGCCACGTCCAGGAATATGAAAAGAACGTAGCTTATTGTGAAGGATAGGAATCCCCAAAAGATGATGAAATGGATTAGGCCCGCCCGGTCCTGTCGAAGGGACACGCGCTGAAGTACCTTACGTTGGCCAAATATGTAAGGAAGGGACCCAATGAGCCGCCTGCCCGGCTGATCGAACCTATTGGATGGTCTTCCCAAGAGGACTAATCTGAAAACTCGCTGATATAGGAAATACCCCGCGGTCCCGAATGCCAGAATTGAGATTAGGTATACACCTATCCATGTGGGTATGACGCCGAAAAGCGAATCTGGTGGGACCATCTATCACTCCTGTGCAAGAGTCTAAGACCTAGCATATGCATTTTTTCACAAAGGAGTGTAGCACAGCGCCGAATTGATGAACCAGCCGAGTTCGTGAGGATTACGTGAAGCAATTTAGCTTCTAAACAGGCCGAGGACCAGTGCCACGGAAACCAACCAAAGCGCTATGGCTACGGCAAGCGACACGTCGCCAAAAAAAAGGTCTTCGGGATTCTCCCCTACACCGGTCTGGTGCACGAGGTAAAGGTAGCGGAACAGGCCGTAAACGACGAAGGGAATCGTCAGCATCATGGCGTTGTTTTCGGGCAAGTTCTCCGCTGTGAATGTATATAAGGAGTAGGCCACAACAGAGGCCGTGGCAACCAACGCGATGAGTTGATCAAGAAAGGGAAGGCTGTAGGCTTGCAGGGACTCCCTCTGGCTGCCCGCGTTTTCGCCCGCTTGGACCAGTTCACTCCTACGCTTGGCCAGCGCCAGCAGCAAAGCGGCAAGGCCTGTACAAATGAACAGCCAGGGCGAAACAGGCACCTGCATCACAACCGCGCCCGCCACGGCTCTAAGGACGAACCCGCCGCTGATGGTGAAAACGTCAATCAGGACCATCTGCTTCAAGTACACGGAATATCCCACAATTGAGACAACGTAGGCCAACGACACTACCCCAAACAGCGGCCGAAATACGAAGGCCGCAACGAGGCCGAGGCCGATCAAAGCAACTGCGGCGAACCAGGCAACGGATACAGGGAGCTGACCCGACGCGATGGGCCTGAACCTCTTACGAGGGTGCAGGCGGTCTCGCTCCACGTCGAAAATATCATTTACAAGGTAGACGGCTCCGGTAAGCGCCGAGAATATGACAAAAGCTGCGGTCGCCTCGCCGAACAGTGGAACGGCAGCGAAGGCATCGCCCAAGCTCCAGTATTCGTTCAGCGTGAAGAAAAAGGCGAGGTAAATTATCAGGTTCTTGGCCCATTGCTTGGGGCGAACCGCGATAACTAACGCCTTGATGACGCCGGCTGGTTTTCCTTCAGTGGAACCCTGGGACCGATCCATGAGTTGATGTTATGACCTGCCTATAACCAAGTCAACGTGGTAGCCACCATAATTTTCAAAAGCTGCCTACGGCATTTCTATGGTCATTATGAGGACACGCAATTTGGTCTCAAAACACGGGTGATTCCGGCATACTCGTCAGATTCGCTAAACCCCATAACCACGCAGGGCATATGGATATTTAGTGACAAAACAATTAACGGTTGACAAGGGGATTCGGCTCCCTTAATATTTATTATTAGCAGACGAGGTCGTAGACTGCTAATGATCCAATGTAAATCAATTTCATGGAGGTCCCTTAGATGGCGAAACAAGCCCAGGTTAGCTTCAAGCCTCTCGGCAACAAGATAGTCATTAAGCCCAACGACTCAGAAGACCAGTTAAGCGCTGGTGGTATCTACATTCCCGACACCGCCAAGGAAAAGCCTCAGGAAGGCACCGTCGTAGCGGCGGGCCCAGGCAGGCAGACCGAAGAAGGAAACCGCATTCCTATGGAGTTGACGGTTGGCGACACTGTTGTTTACTCCAAGTACGCAGGCACTGAGTACAAAGAGGGCGACATCGAGTACCTCGTTTTGCGCGAGGACGACGTTCTTTTCAAGAAGTAGATCAAACACAAGTAATTAACCGCATTTTGACCAGATTCTAAAGGAGTAAACAATGCCCAAACAACTTGCGTTCAGTGAGGACGCCCGAGCCGCGATGAAGCGCGGTATCGACACTTTGGCAAACACCGTCGGAATCACTCTCGGCCCCAAAGGCCGCAACGTGGTTCTGGACAAGAAGTTCGGACCGCCGCAGATCTGCAGCGACGGCGTAACCATTGCCAAGGAGATCGAGCTGGAAGACCCATTCGAGAATATGGGCGCTCAGCTTCTTAAGGAAGCCGCCAGCAAGACCAACGACGTAGCAGGTGACGGCACCACTACGGCAACGGTCCTGGCCCAGGCCATCGTACACGAGGGCTTCAAGAACATAGCGGCCGGCGCCAACCCAATGGCCCTGAAGCGCGGCATCGAGAAGGGTGTCGTTGTTCTTCGTGAGGCGATTAGCAACATGTCTACCACGGTAGAAGGCAAGAACCAGATCGCGCAGGTAGCATCCCTCTCTGCACATGACGAAGAGATGGGTAACCTCATCGCAGACGTTATGGAAAAGGTCGGCAAGGACGGCGTAATCACCGTAGAAGAGTCCAAGGGCTTGGCCTATGAGACCGAGTTCGTAGAGGGCATGCAGGTCGACCGCGGCTATGTCTCCCCCTACTTCATCACCGACCAGGAGAGGATGGAAGCGGTCTTGGAAGACCCATACATCCTCATTACAGACAAGAAGATCTCTGCCGTTGCCGACATTCTGCCGGCTCTGGAGAAGATCCTTCAGGTCAGCAAGAACCTCCTGATCGTCGCTGAGGACGTTGACGGCGAGGCCCTGGCTACTCTAGTAGTCAACAAGCTTCGCGGCACGCTTAGCGTATTGGCAGTGAAGGCCCCTGGATTCGGCGATCGCCGCAAGGCAATGCTCGAAGACATGGCCATCCTGACCGGCGGACAGGTCATCAGCGAAGAGGTCGGCCGCAAGCTGGACTCCGTAACTGTAGAGGACCTGGGCCGAGCAAGGCGCGTTGTCTCCAGCAAGGATGAGACGACTTTCGTGGACGGCGGCGGAGCTGATGACGCCATCCAGGGCCGAATCAACCAGATCAAGGCACAGATCGAGGAGACCACCTCAGACTTCGACAGCGAGAAGCTACAGGAGCGCATGGCCAAGCTCTCCGGCGGCGTAGCCATCATCAAGGTTGGCGCTGCCACCGAGGTTGAGCTTCGCGAGAAGAAGCAGCGCGTTGAGGACGCCCTTTCGGCGACCCGAGCCGCTGTTGAGGAAGGCATCGTACCGGGCGGCGGACTTGCGCTGATACGCGCCCGCGCAGCCCTGGATAATATGAACCTTTCCGGTGATGAGGCCACGGCCATCAACATCCTAAAGAGCGCACTGCAGGAGCCCCTTAAGCTCATCGCCGAGAACACCGGCGTATCCGGCGAGGTCATCCTCTCCGAGAGCCTCAAGGGCGAGGGCGACTTTGGGTACGACGCCGAGGTCGGCGACTTCACGCACCTGTTGGTGCGCGGCATTATGGACCCCGCCAAGGTTACGCGAGCCGCCATCGAAAATGCGGCCAGCGTTGCGGCAATGGTGCTGACAACCGAGTCCCTTATCGCCGACATCAAAGAGGCAAGCCCAGGCCCTGGCATGCCTCCGATGGACTACTAGGAAAAACTTCCCACGAGGGATCGAAAAAGGCCCCGCAATTGCGGGGCCTTTTTTTGTGGCGAAGGTCACGAGACAAATTCTTAACCCAAGTATAAGAAAAGTATAAAAACTTAGTTAATAGACTTCTAAATCCAGGTTTGTCAATAATATTAATCTTTATAAAATTCGTATCTCCCCCTTAACTTCGTGGCATACGCCGATGCTATAATAAGGTCGCTTTTAGATTTTATGTTCGGAGTGTCCACTTCACTTGTTCACCCATCTTCATGTTCACACCGAATTCAGCCTTCTGGACGGCCTCAGTCGACTAGAACCTCTGGTAAACCACGCCAAGGACCTTGGCATGAACAGCCTAGCCATCACCGACCATGGCGGCATGTACGGCGCTATCGACTTTTACCGCATTGCAAAGAAGGCTGGAGTAAAGCCAATCATAGGGTGCGAGATGTACGTCGCTCCGAGTAGCCGTCACAGCCGCAACCCCAATGAGAAGTCGCCTTACCATATGACCGTGCTGGCTCAGAATGCCCAGGGATATGAAAACCTGGTAAAGCTTGTCAGCCGATCACACCTGGAAGGGTACTACTACAAGCCTCGCATAGACCGAGAGCTGTTGGAGAAGTTCTCCGACGGCCTCATCGTAATGTCCGGTTGCCCCAGTGGAGAGGTGCCCAAGGCAATAACCAACGGCACAATGGACCAGGCCAAGGAGGCCGCTTCTTGGTATCGAGAGCTACTGGGCGAGCGCTACTTCCTTGAGCTGATGAGCCACGGTGACGTTCCAGATCTTCCCCAGATTAACTCGGGCATCATGGAATTGCATCGAGAATTGGGCATACCTGTCGTGGCGACGAACGACTCGCATTACACGAAGCAGGAAGAGGCATACCTGCAGGACATCCTCCTTTGTATACAGACCAATACGAACGTAAGCGATCCCAAACGAATGAGGATGGAGGAGCACTCCTACTACCTGCGCAGCCCGGAGGAGATGGCCGCGCTGTGGCCCGAGGTCCCAGAGGCTATTTCCAACACCCAGGTCATCGCAGAGATGTGCAACTTGGAGTTGGACTTCACGAAGCTACGTTTGCCACAGTACCCGGTGCCGGACGGCCTCTCAGGTGACGATTACCTTCGCAAGATATGTATGGAGGGACTCAGGCAACGCATCCCCAACTACGGCAAGGCTGAGGAAGACCGGCTTGAGTACGAGTTGGATGTCATTAGGTACACCCAGTACCCGAACTACTTCCTGGTGGTCTGGGACATTGCTAAGTTTGTGCGGAGAGAGGATATCTTCTTTGCCGTTCGGGGCAGCGCCGCCGCTAGCTTGGTCCTGTACTGCCTGGGCGTAACCGACGTGAATCCGCTCTCTTACACGCTGGTATTTGAGCGATTCCTAAACATGGAACGCAAAGAGATGCCAGACATCGACATGGACTTCCAGGACGACCGTCGCGAGGAGGTCATCAACTACGTCGTCGAAAAGTATGGCCGTGAGCACGTAGCGCAGATAATTACCTTCGGCACCATGGGCGCCAAGGCGTCGGTGCGCGACGTTGGTAGGGCTCTGGGCATGGCATACGGCGATGTGGATCGCGTGGCGCGCCTTATTCCCACAAGGCTGCACATGACTCTCCAAGAGGCCAAGGAGACCAGCCCTGAGTTCAAAGAGATTTACGACGCGGAACCTGATGTCAAGAAACTGGTGGACACAGCGCAGGGCCTGGAAGGCGTGACCCGTCACTCCAGCACCCACGCAGCCGGGGTTGTGATATCGCAGGAGCCGCTAGACGACGTGGTGCCCCTCCAAAGGCCTACCAAGGGCAACGAGGACGGCGCGGCGATGACCCAGTACACCATGGAGCCATGTGCCGCCCTGGGCCTGCTCAAGATGGACTTCTTGGGCCTATCCAACCTGTCCATTCTTGCCAGGGCACGGAACCTGATCGCCCAAACTCGCGGCTTCCGATTCGAGTTGACCGAGATTCCGCTGGACGACGGCAAGACTTTCGAGTTGCTGTCCAGAGGCGACACGGTAGGGGTCTTCCAGATGGAAGGCGGGGGCATGACCCGCTACATCAAGGACTTGAAGCCAACCTCTCTGGCAGACGTGGCCGCTATGATCGCGCTGTACCGTCCCGGTCCCATGGAGCACATAGACACCTTCATCAGGTCCAAGCATGGTGTGACCAAGCCTAACTACCCTCATGAGGCACTCAAGGATATTCTGGAGGAGACTTACGGCATAATCGTCTACCAGGACCAGGTGCTGAAGATAGTACAGACTTTCGCCGGCTACACTCTCGGAGAGGCCGACATTGTCCGCAAGGCTATGGGCAAAAAGGATGCGGCCATCATGGCCGAAGAGAAGGGCAAGTTCATCACCGGGGCGCTGGGCCTGGGGTACACCCAGCAGATGGCAGATCAGATATTCGCCCTCATAGAGCCCTTCGCAGGTTATGCCTTCAACAAGGCCCACAGCGTGAGCTACGGGCTTATCTCATATTGGACCGCTTACCTGAAGGCCAACTTTACGGCCGAGTACATGGTATCCCTGCTGAACTCCTACCGAGATAATACGGAGAAGGTGGCCTCTGCAGTAGCGGAATGCCGGCGACTTGATATACCGGTGATGCTGCCGGACATCAACAAGGGCGAAGTCGACTACTCCATCGAAGAAATCGACGGCAAGCAAGGGATAAGGTTCGGCCTGGCCGCTGTGAAAAACGTCGGTTCCGGTGCCGTTGAGTCGGTGGTTAATGCCCGCAAGAAGGAGGGCGGCTTCAAGTCGTTGGAGCACATATGCCAGGTGGCAGACATGGGAAGCCTGAACAGAAAAACGCTAGAGAGCCTGATGAAGGCGGGCGCATTTGACCAGTATGGTGAACGCAATGGCCTGCTGGAGATCATAGACCGCATGCTGTCGCTGGCGCAGAGCGAGTCTCGAATGAGGGACTCCAACCAGACTTCCATGTTCGAGATTATGGGCGATTCCATGCCGGCTGAGATGGTCAGCATTGATGTGCCGGCTCTCAAAACCCCGGATACCGACAAGAGCAGGTGGGAGCAGGAACTTCTGGGAGTTTCAATCTCGTCCAACTCCCTGGCGCAGTTGATTGCCCAGTCCAGCGACGCCGAAAGCGTAGTGTTCCTCAGCGACTTGGATGGGGACGTGGCTGGCAAGAAGGTGAAAGTCACGGGCCAGATTGCTGATGTCACCCGTCGGTACACCCGGGATAACAGGCAATTCACCATAGCAACGCTGGCGCTTATGGACGGGTCCGTAGAAATATTTGTGTGGAACGAAGACTTACAGAGCAACGTACTTTGGGAAGAGGGTAAGTTAGTGACAATTAATGGTAGCGTGAAGAAACGCGACCGCGACGACCAGCTGAGCATCGGGTGTAATTCGGTTCATGAGTTCATCATCCCGGACGTTGTCGACGAAGAGGAAGCCAACGATGAGCCAATGGCCGAACCAGTCTTGGCAGCGCCAACAGGAGAGACCAGAGCGCAAATCAACAGCGACGGTCAATCAGATTTGAATGGCCAAACGTCTGAAACGAACGGCGCGAACGGTGCAAGCGTAGCAAATGGCAACGGCGGCAATTCCAGTTTGCCCTCTACAGTGGTGGTCAGGGAACCAGTAGAGGTGGCACATCGCCTGGGCCTACGCATTCGCGAAAGCGGCCAGCCTGACAACGACAAGTACCTGTTGTTAGACCTGAAGAACCTGCTTATGGAGTACCAGGGCAAGGACGAGGTTCTGCTTGAAATAGCCACCGAAGGCCGCATCGTTACCATGGAATGGCCCATGGTGCGCGTCAACGCTTGCGACGAGCTACAGGAACGTCTTCAGCAGGTGCTCGGGGAATCAGGGTTTGCTTACGTAGCCGCCGACTAGGTTTTTTCCGAGGCCAGTTTAAGAATGAGACAAAACGGGGGTGGTAACTAAATACCACCCCCGTTTTTATTTTACTTCGATTGGCTCGTTCGCTAAACTTCCAGAACCATCTTCGCCCTGGGGTGTTCCAGGTCCAGTAGACGCTGTTTGAGGCCAAGCTGCGATGCGCCTTTCCCGAACCCCCGTAGCGACCCATCGCTGGCGACAACGCGGTGGCAGGGGATAATCAGGGCGAGCCTATTCCGTGCCATCGCCTGACCAGCCGCCCTGGGAGCCAAGGGTTTGCCTGCTTCCGTGGCCAACCACTTGTACGTCCGAGTCTCACCCTTTGGTATAGTGCGGCACGCCTTCCAGGCCGCCTGATGGAAGGGAGATGCGTCCTCTACATCGATGGCCTCATCAGCCAGAGTAACGTCCTCGCCATTGAGATATTGAATGACCTTTTCGCGAAGAGATAGGAAGCGCTCCGGATCAAGCTCCGCGCCATCCAACGCCTTGCCAAGTTGAGCCGCGCAATCCTCTGGAGATGGCTGGGGCAACGTAGTTCGTCGAAGTCCTATATCAGACGCAACAACCCCCATCCAACCGTACGGCGTTTCGAAGATATCAAAGTAATACGTCATAGCGTTTTTTGACCTCCGGGAAGCAGTCTTCGTAAGGCTTTAGACAGTAAGGCCCCTCTGATGCTTCGCCAATCTCTGTAGATAGATTCTGGTTCATCGTGCAATGTCTCGCCATCGCTCTGACTTTCTACCGGCGGGGCGTAGCGCATGCCGGAGTACGCCCAGGCTATTCGGCGGGCCGGTTCTCTGACGTTTTCTGCTGAGTTACCCAGGGTCAACGCATAGTCGAGAGGCGTCTGATTGGGTCTTCTGCCTATACCGGCGATAGCGCCCAGGCGAGACATCTGAGTGTACGCTTTTTCCACTGGTGTGAGGCCTCTCAAATTCCAACGCCACGCGATGAAAACCAGAATCCAAAGCGCCAAGGCAGAGCCTGCGGCTATGCCGGACCGTTTTAGGGCGATGATTACGTCAAATGGCAAAAAGGCCAACAGGCCTGAAGTATCAGCCCCAGATACGCCGGACCCAAATCCTTCCTCAT
>MUCK01000048.1 GCA_002816705.1 SAR202 cluster bacterium Casp-Chloro-G4 | reverse complement strand
CCGTTTCAAGGCATCGGCCCGTCATGTTTATTCGAAGGTTATTGACAGCCGTAGGAGGTTACAAATGGCAGATAAAGAAATTAAAGGTGTAGTCGTACCGATTCTTACACCACTGAAACCCGATGAGTCGGTGGATGTGCCTTCGTTGCGTCGCCTGGCCAGCTACCTGGTCGACAATGGCGTGCATGGCATCTGGGTTTCCGGCACCACTGGGGAGTTCGCGAACCTTTCGGACAAGGAAAGGCTCATCAGCATACAGGCAGTCGTAGACGAGGTTGCGGGCCGCGTGCCGGTGATTGGCAACGTGTCCGGCGCCAGCACGCAGCTGTCCATCAACATGGC
The DNA here is from genome assembly GCA_002816705.1 of SAR202 cluster bacterium Casp-Chloro-G4. Lineage (GTDB taxonomy): Bacteria > Chloroflexota > Dehalococcoidia > Lucifugimonadales > JADFKI01 > Casp-Chloro-G4. The sequence goes on along the minus strand of MUCK01000048.1, from coordinate 10,463 downwards.
CCTGGAAGTCCAGGAGATGGGGCTGGATGGCATAGCCGTGACACCTCCTTACTACTATCCAAATGCGCAAGACGAGGTGCTGGACCACTACCGGCACATTCGCAGCCGGGTGGGCACGCCCTTGTGGGTGTACAACATCCCGCAGACGGTGAAGACGGCCGTAGCGCCTGGAACCGTCGCGACCCTGGCCAGTGAGGGTGCTGTGGTTGGCGTCAAGGACAGCTCCGGCGCTGGTGAGCTTCTGGCCGAGCTTAACGTGCTCTGCCAACAGGGCGAGCTCTCCCTGCTACGCTTCTTGGGAACGTCCTACCGCATGACGGTGGCTAAAGGCGTGGGTGTGCAGGGCGTAATCCCTGGCATAGCCAATCTGATTCCCGCCATCTCAGTCGCGTGCTGGGACGCCGGTCAGGCTGGCGACGAGGCCAAGGCCAAAGAGGCTAATGCCAAGCTGCTGGCTTTCATGAAGCTGGGCAAGCTTGCCAAGGGAGGCAGTCCTAACGCGGCTGCGTTCGGCGGCATGAAGTCTGCTTTGAAGATCATGGGCGTCATCGACGACGACAGGATGTCCCGCCCCTTCCGTTCCTTCACCGACGACGAGAAAGCCGGCATACCGCCGATTCTCAAGGAATTGGGCCTGGCGTAGGTAGCTTTTTGTTCACCTTAACTCGCCGTCGTTAGATATGCGGCGAGTTAAGGCGTTTGAGCCCTAATAACGATTCGGATTCGGTTAAGACGGTTCATGTACTGGGCGCACAATGTCAAGATAGTCCTTACGCCAGAAACGTGTCTCGGTCGTGAATTTCGCCTGGTCGTACAACCGTTCTAGAATGGCGACGGCCTGTTTGAGGTTCCAGCCGAAAAGTTTGAAATATTCCCATGTGGTTTTGCTGAACCAGTGAATCACACTCGTCACTATGTATAATGCTCTGGTCAAGGTCATATCCTGTTCTAACTTTGATCGGCCGTCTACTTTTCTTAGCGCTAGTGAGATGTTGGCCCAGAATCGCCCGTGTGTAAGACCGGATAGTAGTCGGTAATCCAAGCTATCATTAAAGGCGCTCCTGGCTAGGTCCGTCGCCCCGGGCATGCCGTCCCCAAATCCTATTAATCTGTTTCTTCTGTCCAACTTATGTCTTATGCCAAGGCTGGTGGCCCGATCTTTCAGGTGTTCAATTCTCTTATCGATTACTAATGATGCATCCTGGAAATGGCTCGAGGTATTTATTTCTTGGGCGATGGCATCTCGACCGAAGGTCGCTTGTTCCCGAAGCTCTTGAAGTCTTAAACTGAAACTCCGTGAAACACGTTCGTGGCCGTCAATCGAAGTGTCCAAAAGCCAGTACCCCGTCGAAGATGACTCCAATATGATCCTCGCTAGGGTCCAAGGCGAAAATGTCATTAACGGCTCGGTTAATGCTCTTTTCAAAAGAGACATATGATCGGCAGCGAACTCGATTCCCCAATAACCTTGTCGATAACCCGTCGTTATTAAATCGGGATAGTCAATTTCCTTTTGTTCGAGACTCGCCTGGGAATTCGTGAACGGTTGATGGTCATTATCAACCATAATCGAGCCTAAAGCGTCCGGCAAAGTTTGAAGAATTTCGATGGTATTTTCGAATTGTGGTTGATTCATGTGGATTGGCCTATCAGGTTTGGGATGTTGAGGATCGCCCAGTTCAACGTTATCATAAATAATCGGGGTTACAGGTATTGTCGAATGAGATGCGGAGATTTGATTGAGAATTTCACCACAAACCCAAGTCGTAAAAATCACCGGAGTGCGTCTGGCCTATGTGGACTGGGGCGATAACGGACCGCCGTTGCTGATGTTGCACGGCGACCTGCGCACGGGCCGAAGCTGGGACGGCGTTGCCCGGGACTTGTACGAAAGCTTCCATGTGGTCTCGCTGGACGCTCGGGGGCACGGCGACAGCGACTGGACTCCGCGCGGATACCGCTTCGATGACCGAGTGGAGGACTTGAAGGAGTTCTGCGACGCGCTGGGCCTGAGCGGTATTATCGGCGTGGGCCACTCCACCGGCGGCGTTGTGATGACCTTGGCTGCGGATAAGTATCCCGAACTCTTTACGCATCTGGTCTTGCTGGAGCCTATGGTTGTGGTGGACCAGCGTTTCCAGGAGATGGTTGCCAAGCGGGCCGACATCGATCGCACCACGTGGGAGAGCCGCGATGAGGTCTACGGGTACCTGAGACGGCATCAGGCGGCAGGACGCTGGCGCGACGACGTTATCCAGGATGTGGTTGCACACGAGGCTTACGAGCGCGAGGATGGCCTCTTCGATATGAAATGGTCGGGGCACGCCTTTAACTGGGCGGACCGCGATGGCGACTTCGTGGACCTCAAGCCTGTCTTCCAGCACCTGGGCGAGGACCTGGGCATTCCTATTCTGTCCATACGCAGCAGCGACCACAAGTCCAGGGTGCCGGAGCAGCACGCCGTCCAGGACGGCGTGCCAGGTATGCATAAGCTCACCATAGAGAACGCCGACCACAACATGTACATGGAGCGTCCCGACGCCGTGGCGCAGGCCGTGGCCGATTTTGTAGAGGGACGGGTTTTGCCGGAGAGCCTTTAATGAAAATAGACAGTAACAATACTGCCCAATTTAAAAAAATCAGTAGATATGGGCCAGGCGTATCCTCTTAATCCTTTGGCCGTCCCAGCACTGGCGTTATCGGGTCGTTGAAGCCCCAGCCGGTGTGCTCGCCCGGCGGCACCAGCCTGTCGATTTCGTCCAGGGCTTCGTCGTCGATCTTCCAGCCGAGGCAGCCCAGGTTGTCCTCGTATTGCTCCAGCGTGCGCGGCCCCACTATGACCGACGTAATGATGGGGTTGGCCAAGATCCAGTTCAGGGCGAACTGCGAAAGGGGCTTGCCGTGACGGTCTGCCAACGGCTTGAGCTTTTGCGCAACATCCAGGCTTTCGTCGCGCATTTCAGTTTGCTGAATTCGCGAATCTCCCCGAGCCGCACGAGAGCCCTCAGGCAAAGCCTGGTTAGGCAGATATTTGCCGGTTAGCACGCCACGGGCCAGTGGACTGTAGACCATCATCCCTACGCCGTGCGCCTGACAGAATGGCAACTGCTCAAGCTCGATATCGCGGTTCACGATGTTATAAAGCTGCTGACCACACGCCACAGGGGTCAGGTTTCGACGGTCCGCTGTCCACAACGCTTCGCACATCTGCCACGCGTAGTGATTGGACATGCCGATGTAGCGTACCTTGCCCTGCCGGACCAGGTCGCTCAGGGCCTCGATGGTCTCATCCAGCGGTGTCGTGGGGTCGGGCCGATGCATCGTAGATGTCGATGTAGTCTGTCCGCAAACGGCCCAGGCTGTTCTCCACCTCGTTCATGATGTGGGCACGGCTTAACCCGCCGCCGGTAGGCCAGTCGCCCATGTTTGCGGCCACCTTGGTCACCAGCACCACCTGCTCTCGCTTGCCCTCCAGCGCCTTGCCAATGATGCGCTCTGACTCGCCGCCGTTGTAGCCGTTGGCTGTGTCGATAAAGTTAATGCCGTCGTCCAACGCCCTGTGGATTATGCGTGTGGAGTCTGCCTCGTTGGTAGGACTGCCGAACATCATGGCGCCCAGGCAAAGGCGGGACACCTTGACTCCGAAGCGCCCTACGTTAGTGTATTCCATGGATTGGTGTTATCTCCTGATTTGTGATGTTGGATGCAAGGGCAGACCCTAGACTACCTTGTAGCCACTACGGGTTACGGCCAGGCTGCTCTCGCTCCAGGGGTGGGCGCGGGCCACATCTTCGTTGATGTCGGCACCCCAACCAGGAACAGTCGGCACCGTCATGTAGCCGTCAATGATCTCCGGCTGCGCGGTAGTCAGGTCGTCCTTCCACGGCACGTCGTCGATGTCGATCTCCATGATGCGCACGTTAGCCAGCGTGGCGCACAGATTCGCGCTGGTGAAGCTGGACAGGTGGCTGTAGTAGTTGTGTGGCGCAACGTTGTGCTGGTAAACCTCTGCCAGGTCGCCTATCTTCTTGGACTGGCTGAAGCCGTTCCACGGCACGTCGATCATGAACATGTCCGCCGAGTGGTTCTCGAAGTAGGGGATGTAGTCCCGCATGTAGAACAGGTTCTCGCCGGTGCAGATTCTGGTCGTGGTGGAGTCCTTAATCTGGCGCAGGCTCATGTGATCGTACATGTCGATCTCCAACCACAGCATGTCGAACTGCTCCAGCACCTTGGCGATGCGCAGGGCGGACTCTGTCTTGAAGTGGAAGTTCAGGTCCAGGTTAATGTCGATGTCGTCGCCAACAGCGTCGCGGAAGGTGCCGATGAGCTTCTCGATGTGCGGAATGAGCCACTTGGGCGCCCACTGGTCGGTGGTGCCAACGCCTCCGCTGAAGCCGCCGCCAAAGGTCGCCCCCTGTCCCGGCAGAAGAATGTTGGTCTTCAATGCCGTGAACCCACGGGCCTTGACCTCCTTGCCCAACGCTGTGACCGCGTCCCAGGAGTCGATAGGTGGCACGCCCAGGATGTCGCTGTGGCGTACTCGGGAGCTGCCGCAGTGGGACCAGTAGACGCGGACCTTCTCGCGGGTGGGGCCGCCGAATAGCTCGGCCACGGAGATACCCAGCGCCTTGGCCTTGATGTCTATGAAGGCGCAGTCCAGGCCGGCGATGGCCTTCGCTGCGATGCCGCCGGGGCTCTGTCGCGTCGCGCGGTACATGTCCTGGAAGCGCATCTCAAAGGCCCTGGGGTCTTCGCCTATCAAGATGGGCTTTAGGTCGCGTATGGTGCCCTCGATGCCATGAGGCGATTTGCCGTCGCTGCACTCGCCCCAGCCGGTGATGCCTTCGTCGGTCTCCACCTTCACGAACATCCAAGGTCGCCAGCCTGCGTCAACGATAAAAGTCTCGATATTGGTGATCTTCATGTCGTCCCTCACAAGTTTATTTCATGAATCTTCCGGCACGGATGATATCACAAATTACAGTCGTTTGAGGCTTCCTTGACAGGTGGATGATGCATTCATAGGATAGACGTTAACCTGATGCCTGAGGAATGAGCCGAGGGTGCTCCGTCAGTCTGAAAAACCTAAATGATTTGGTGATTCGCAGTACGTTGGAAGTCTTAATAAGAAGGAGCCCGCTATGGTGGATGAAAAATTGGCCTTCGCACCGGCGCACGAGGTGGCAGAATTAATAGCGACGAAGCAGGTGTCTCCTGTCGAGATGACGCAGCTTTTCTTCGATCGCATCGAACGTCTGGACTCGCAGCTAAACTCCTATCTTACGCTGACGTACGATGAGGCGATGCAGACGGCTAGGGAAGCCGAGCAGGCCGTGGTCCGTGGAGATGAGCTTGGGCTGCTGCATGGCGTGCCCATTTCCGTCAAGGATTTGGAGCTGACCAGGGGTATCCGGACTACCAGCGGCTCGCTGCACTTCAAGGACAGAGTGCCGGACGAGGACTCCATTGTTGTGGAGCGGGTGCGCAGCGCCGGGGCGGTCATCCTGGGTAAGACGAATACTCCGGAGTTTGGCCACAGGGGGGTGACCGATAACCTGCTGGGCGACTCCTGTCGCAACCCCTGGAATACCGAGCGAACATCTGGCGGGTCAACAGGAGGAGGTGCGGCTGCCCTGGCTGCTGGCCTGTGCTCCCTGGCCACTGGCAGCGACGGCGGCGGCTCATTACGCATCCCGGCAAGCTTCTGCGGTGTGTATGGCATCAAGCCGACGCAGGGCAGGGTGCCGCGCTATGGCGGAGCGGCCGCACCTTTAGTAGCCAACCAGCTTAGCCAGTCAGGCTCTCTATCCAGGAACGTGCGGGACTCGGCGTTGCTGCTGCAGGTGCTGGCTGGGTACGACTCTCGGGACCCAGCTTCTATACGTGAGGATGCCCCGGATTTCCTTGCGGCCTTGGATATGGACGTCAGTGGTATGAGGATAGCCTGGAGCCCGGACTACGGCTACGCGCCTGTGGACCCGGAGGTCGTGGAGGTGTGCGCCCAGGCGGCCAAGGCTTTCGAAGAGCTAGGCTGCACGGTGGAGGAAACCGACCTGGTTCTTGACGCGCCCATTGAGCCTTTCCGCATCGTCTTCTCAGTGAATACCTATGCGGCCATGGGCGAGATGGTGGACAAGTATGAAGATGAGCTGACGGACTACTTCATGGACAACATGAGGTTCGCCAGGACTGTCAGCGCGTCCGACTACGCCCGAGCCGTGGGCTACATCGACAAGCTTACGGCCCAGTTCGAAGACCAGTTGGACCAGTTTGATCTGATCCTTTCGCCGACCATGGCGGTGCCGCCGTTCTCGGTGGGACAGATCCCGACGGAGATCGCTGGTCAGCCTGTTGATGGCTTCGTTGGATTCATGCCATTTACATACCCCATCAACATGATCGGTAACTCAGCGGCCAGTGTTCCGGCGGGTTTCTCATCGGGAGGCCTGCCCATTGGTCTGCACATCGTCGGCGGGTGGGGCGACGAGGAGACGGTGCTAGCGGCTTCGGCGGCCTTCGAACAGGTACGTCCGTGGACGGACAAGAGGCCGGCAGTATCTTAGACGATGATAAATACGGAGGTGAATTCCTTTGCAGTCAAAGACCTATGATGTCATAGCTATAGGTGGCGGACTGGGTGGCTCGGCCATTGCCCATGGTATGGCGAAGAGCGGCGCCAGCGTTCTGGTCCTTGAGGCCGAGCAGGATTACAAAGACCGTGTTCATGGCGAGTTGCTCACTCCCTGGGGGGTGGCCGAAGCCAAAGAATTAGGTGTATTTGACGCCATCATGGAGGGCGGAGGACATGAGCTACCCTGGTGGAACATATACATATACGACGACATGGTAGAGCACCGAGACCTATCCAGTACCACGAGGCAACTGCTTCCCAACGTGTCCTATTTCCATCCGGATATGCAGGAGGCCATGGTACAGTCGGCCAAGGATGCGGGGGCGGACGTGCTTCGTGGCGCCAGGGTAGTGAGGATGACGAACAATGGGACGCTCAGGGTGGTGGTAAGCGTTAAAGGTGTGGAAACGGAATACATCACGAGGCTGGTGGTAGGAGCTGACGGCAGGGCGTCCATGTCCCGAAAATGGGGCGGCTTTCACGTAAATGAAGGCCTGGAGCAGAATATGATTTGCGGGGTCATGTTCGAGAATATGGCCTTTCCCGACGACGCATCTCATATATGGCAGATACCTTCGCTGGGGCTCTTTGCGCCGGTGTTTCCGCAGGGGAACGGGAAGGCCCGTTCGTATCTGGTCTATCCAGCGACCTGGCCTTTTCGGCTGAGTGGAAAGGATTCGGTCCAGGAATTTATTAATTACGTGACCGACATGGGAGAGCCTTTGGCCTACTACTATAAGGCTGAACCTATAGGGCCTATGGCCACCTGGAGCGGCACACGACTATGGGTCGATCACCCATATCAGAAGGGCGTTGCATTGATAGGTTCGGCGGCTTGCACCAGCGATCCGTCTTGGGGGCAGGGTATGGCCCTTGCTCTACGAGACGCGCGGGTGCTCCGTGATCATCTCCTGAAAAATGACGATTGGGACGTTGCAGGGCATGCGTACGCCCAGGAACACGATCGCTACAGTGCAGTTAATAAGGAAGTAGAAATCTGGATGAACCAGTTGCATCTTGGAGTTGGGCCGGAGGCGGAAGCCATAAGGGAACAGGCTATGCCCAAGTGGAAAGTGCAGCCACCGAGAGCGGCTGACGTGCTGTTCAGCGGCCCGGATCTCGAGCTTACGGAAGAGGTCCGGAATGAGTTCTTCAACTTAGTCTAAACAATCGAAGCTAATGGCAATTAGCAGTCAGCTTTTCCGTTCGAGGAGTGTAGCTGACTGCTGATTTCATGTGGCTAGTCTAGTCCGGGTAAACGGTGGTCTTGCTGTCGGGATGCGTCAAGGATATGTGTGAGAAGTCCTGGCCGTCTTGGGCGCCGTGCCAGTGCTTTTCACCGGCTGGAATCACGGCCGTGTCCCCCTGCTCGAACTTGACCTGTTCGCTCTCGTTTACCACGTAGCCTTTGCCGCTGAGGCCGAACAGGATCTGGTCGCTGGTGTGGACGTGGAAGTAATTCTTGGAGCCGTTGTAAAATGTCACCTGGTTGAAATTGAAATAACTGCTCATTCCTCCGCCGACGATGCTACGACCCTCTACTTTTCCGCCATAGAAAATAGGCGCGTCGGAGCGGTCCTCCGGCGTGTTCTGGTCCTTCTTGATTATTTCCATGTTTCCTCCTTCATATTCAGTCTTATAGTTCCAGTCTTGTGCCTACGCTGTTTTGGATGAACGCCTCTGGGAAGGCGGCAGCAATTGCATGCGTGGCGCGCCATCCTGTGCAGTGTCCCGGTATTATGAAATCTGGCGAGAATCCTCTGAGCGATTCTATTACAGAAGAAATAATCGGCTCAAACAGAGGGCCGTTAAGGTGAAAACCACCTAACACCGCGTAAATTTTGTCTTCCCCAGTGATCTTCCTAGCGTATCTGATGATGTTCACTATACCAGCATGACCACATCCGGTCATCACCACCAGGCCTTTGTCCTTGACGTTTATAACCACGGCCTGGTCATCCAGTATCAGAGGGTCCGGCTGCCACTCGCCGTCGTGGAAGGCCTGGTGAATTTTGAATCCAGTTTCGAAATCGGTTGTGCGGTCAACTTCCCCCGTTACCAGAACCGAGCCATCCAGCAAAAACGACGGCTGGCGTTCCTCTATGATTTCGAACCCTGCGCCCCTTAACGCCGACTTGCTTGTAGACGGAATCTCTACGGGACTTCTTCCTGGCACCACCAGTCGCCGTCTGCTCCAGAACTCGGGGTGAATTAGCACTGGTAGTTTGGCGGTTCCGCCCAGTTCCTTAACAATACCGTCTATGCCGGTTGTGTGGTCGAAGTGGCCGTGGCTTAGAACGATAGCCTCGATATCTTTGGGCGAGAATTCCAGCCGGCGCATGTTGTCCACCACGCCGTCGGGGCTGATGCCCGTATCAAAAAGGACATTGCGGGTGCTTTCGTTTTTCGTGATGGAAATTAAGGCTGAGAAGCCGTGCTCTGCTTTTAACGCGTCGGCTATTGTGCCGCCCTCTAAAAACGCAGCACGTATGGGCTCTGCCTTGGAGCCGCTCAACGAAGGGCGTTTCGCCGGTCCCTGGTTCTGCAGCAGCATGTCACTGACGTTGTCTACAACAGAGGTGATACTTACGGAATCCACCGGTTCTAATGATATGGTTATCAATTGTTCTCTCCCTCGGCGAGGCCAGTATAAACGCGCTCGACAATAGGTGTCAAAATCGGTGAACGGACGGCTATAAGCCCGGAAACTTGCCTTAATGCAGACTGTATTGTATAAATGGTGCGGCAACGCAGCTTATTTAAATCGCTGGTAGGAGGATCATCACAAATACCTATGAAAGCAGCAAGGATATCTAGTCCCAAGCAATTTGAAGTAATGGATGTAGAGATACCTACTATTGATACAGGTCAGTGTCTTATCAAGCTGGAGACGTGGTCGGCTTGCGGCAGTGACATTCGCCACGCATACGGGCCAGTGCATGCGGAAGAGAACTATCCCATGAGGATAGGCGGCGCTTGCCACGAATGTGCAGGGACCATAGTGGAGAGCCGCTCTGATAAGTTCAAGGAAGGTCAGAGAGTCATCGTGTTGCCAACACGTGAAGGGCATGGCGGCTTGGTGGAGTACCTGCCTGGAGACGAGGGGCGCATGGCGCTGCTCCCGGATCACGGCGACGTCTCCGAGTGGGTGATGTGCCAGCCCTCAGGGACAGTGCTGTATTCGTGTCAGCAGATGGGCACAATTATCGGCCAGAACGTGCTTATTATGGGACAGGGCAGCATAGGCCTATCCTTCACGGCCATTGTCGCACGCTCGGGCGCCAAAAAGGTCATCGCCGTGGACCTGCTGGACAACAGGCTGGAATTCTCCAAGAAGTTCGGGGCCACGCACACCATCAACCCTAGCAAGGTGAACCTGGATGAGGCGGTAGCCGAGCTCACCGGCGGCATTGGCGCCGACATCACGGTAGAGGCCGGCGGTTACCCTGAAACGCTTGAGGGTGCACTAAGACTGGTGAAGAACCTTGGGAAGACCATTATCTTCGGTATTCAGGGAGGCGTTGCAGGACATCGCACGCCAATCGACACCAGCCTTTTCCTGCGCCGGGCACCCACGATTATCCCCACGCAGGGAGCCACCAGCGGTGACCCTATCACCCACATCGAGAACATGATTGAGCTTCGAGAGCGGGGCTGGTGGGACCCCACCGAAATGGTAACGCACAGGATGCCATTCGACGACGTGCAGAAGGCATATGACATGTACGAGAACTACGATGACAACATTGTCAAGGTGCTGTTGTCGCTTTAGTTGTCAGGCGGGTTATTTAGCTAAATTTCGCTAAGAAGAAGAGGGCTGGTCGCAAGA
>MUCK01000047.1 GCA_002816705.1 SAR202 cluster bacterium Casp-Chloro-G4 | reverse complement strand
TGTCCAATAAAAAGTGCGCCCCGTCGGTAATGACGGGGCGCACGATATTTTTCGTATGCTTATATTAACCCGGGTGGGCCGGTGTTATTGCTGAGACTAGGTGTTCTCTCCCTGCCCTAGGTCTTCCAGGTCCAAGGTTCCAATGAAGTCCTGGAACGCAGACAGGCTCTTCAACTCCTCTTCACGCAGGGGTCGCTCCTCACCGTTCTCGCCCTCCTCAATGATGGGCTTGCCGGTCTCCATGTCCATTTGCACGCCAGCCTTCTCCACCACGCTGTCGTCCGCGAATATGGGAGCCTGCGTTCGCACTGCCAGCGCAATTGCATCGCTGGGGCGCGAGTCTATCTCAAGCTTGTCGCCATTGTGCTGAATAACGATCTTGGCGAAGAAAGTGTCGTTGCTCAGGTCCGATACGATAATGTGGTCGACCGTTGCGCCAAGCGTGTTAATGATTGATCGAAGCAGGTCGTGAGTTAGCGGCCTTGGCACGGAAACATCCTGCAGCTTGAGAGCTATAGCGTCCGCCTCCGATGGCCCTATCCAAATGGGAAGGTACTTGTCCGAGTCTTTGACTCGGAGAATTACCACCCTCTGGTAGTTCATGAGGCTTACTCTTATGCTGTCAATGACTAGTTCCAGCATTGACTCACTCCTCCTTGGGACTCCGGGCTCAATGCCATCGGGACCCTCTGGGAAACGCAATTTCATTTTAGGTAGTGGTAAATACGGTGTCAACGGGATTGACGGCAGTCAGGCTCTATTATTGAGCAGTTTCGGTAGAAGCCTCTGTTTCCGAATCACCAGTCTGTTAACCGTTAAATAACCGTTTACCCCACAAATCACGCATAAACATATACGGCGTGGGGTCAAACTTGCGGAGGTGATTTCCAGGGAGAGCCTTTGATCCTTTTTGCCAGGTCCGACCTCGGCATTATCACCTTACGGTCGCAGCCCTGGCAGCGTATTCCGATATCGGCGCCAACCCGCACCACCTGCCATTCGTAAGCCCCGCAAGGGTGTACCTTCTTTAGCCGTACGGAGTCGCCTATCTCTACCTCTAATTTTATGGCCACTTCATGCCCTCCAGCTTCAGAATACGATTGATGTTGTCACGCAGATTCTGAGCAACAGACCGAGCGGCCTGGGCAAAGTCGTCTTTATCCGACGAAGCGTAAAGGACACTTCTGGAGGAGTTGATGATGATGTTGGGATATTCGGAATCCATGCCGAATTTTACAGAGTTCTCCAGGTCGCCCCCTTGCGCGCCGATAGCCGGAATAAGCACTGGCATTCCAGGGCAACGCTCCCTGACAACGCTGAGCTGATCGGGGTAGGTCGCTCCAACTACCAGGCAGACGTTTCCGTGGGTGTTCCATTCCCTGGACCGCTCGGCCATCCACTCGTAGAACCTTGGCTCCTGGCCGTCGGCGCTTACTCGCAGGTCTTGGAACTCTTGGGATCCGGGATTGGAAGACCTGCACCAGACGAATACGCCTTTGTCCTCGTATTTGAAAAATGGCTCCAGGGACTCGCCGCCTGCGAAGGCGTTCACAGTGATGGCGTCGAACCCCCACACATCGAAAAGAGCCTTGGCGTAGGCAGCGTTGGTGGAAGCGATGTCCCCACGTTTGGCGTCGCCAAGTATAATCACCTCAGGGGCTACTTCCCTTATATAGTCAATGGTCTTACGAAGCGCCTCCAGGCCGGGCATGCCCAGGGCTTCGTAAAATGCCAGGTTGGGTTTGTACGTGCAGACCAGGTCCTTAGTAGCGTCGATTATACCCTTATTGAAGTCGATAATTTCCACGGGCATGCGCTCGGGGTCCGGGTCCAGCCCAATGCTGACCAGACTACCGGTGGCGTTGCAGGCGTCGCTCAAGCGTTGTAGGAATGGATTCAAGGCTGGGCTCCCCCTCTGGCAAAGGCCATTGGCCCTTGGAACTGTAGATTCAGTTTAGTCGGCCCATGCGCCCGGGGCAAGGCGATATTTTTGGATTTACATCTCTTATTATTGGTGGGGATTTTCGCCTTAAAAGTTTTCATGTAGGCTGAACTAAAGTGTTATTGCCGAGAAATCTTAAAAAAGCGACTTTCGTTGAAAGACTGAATCGTTTTGCCATGCTAGCCGATGTTGACGGCCAACAAGTCCTCTGTCATGTGGCCAACTCCGGCAGGTTACGGGAGTTGCTTTCCCCTGATAATACTCTCTGGCTTACCCCTGCCCCAGAAGGTGCTGACCGCAAAACAACTCATGACTTGCGGTTGGTGGGCATTGGTGGCGTGCTGGTTTCCGGCGACGCTCGACTGCCAAACCATCTGCTGCGTGAGGCCATAGAAAGCGGTAGGCTTCCAGAATTTGGCGGGTTCGACGAGGTGCGAAGCGAGGTAACCTATGGCGATAGTCGCCTGGACCTGGTGTTGACGGGCAAGGATGCCTCCTGTCTTGTGGAGGCGAAATCGGTGACGCTGGTGGAAAACAGGGTGGCGCTGTTCCCGGATGCGCCGACAAGCCGGGGCAGAAAGCATGTTTTGAATCTGTGCAATGCTGTCGGGGAAGGCTATCGGGGTGCCGTGGTTTTCGTCGTTCAGAGGCCAGACGCCGATTCTCTGGAACCTAACGTGACTTCCGATCCTAAGCTTTACGACGCGCTGTTGGAGGCAGAGGCCGTCGGCGTGGAGATTTACGCCTACACGTGCCGCGTGAGTCTGGAAGAAATTTCCATAACCGACCGCATTCCCGTGAGGCTGCACGATCTTGGATGAGATCGGTGCCGACGAAGTCTCACTAGGTGACACGCTTACGACAGTATACGATGTGCTGTTAAATCGTTATGGCCCGCAGCACTGGTGGCCGGGAGATTCGCCTTTCGAAATGATGGTGGGAGCAGTCCTGACGCAGGCAGCCTCCTGGACCAACGTAGAGAAGGCTATAGCCAATTTGAAGGAAGCGGACGCGCTGTCGCCAAGGGCTATACGTGAGCTAGAACAGGACGACCTGGCGCGGCTTGTCTACCCCAGCGGCTACTACAACGCCAAGGCCCGTAAGCTGAAGGCGCTGGCCGAGTTCATCGGCAGCAAATTCGCCGACGATATCACTTCTATGGCGTCTGTGGACACTGGGGTATTGAGGGCACAGCTTCTAGGCGTACACGGCATTGGCGAGGAGACCGCAGACGACATCCTGCTCTACCCGTTAGATAAGCCAGCGTTCGTTATCGACGAATACGCCAGGAGACTGCTGTTTAGGCTGGGCATCGCCCCTGAGGTGGGACCTTATAAGTTGTATCGCTCGACGTTCACCGACAACTTGCCGGAAGATACAAAAATGTTCGCGGAGTATCACGCGCTTATCGTTCGACATGGTAGGGAGAATTGCCAGAAGAGTCCAGTGTGTGGCGGTTGCTGCCTTCTGGAAATCTGCCCAACGGGACAGTCAACGGAAGTCGTTTTGCACGGTATTGACGATTAGCCGAATGAGGGCGACCAGCTACCTTGGCGCGTCCAACACGACCACGCTGTTGGTTTTGATAATGAGGTAGATGTCTTCGCCGACTTTCAGACCGAGGTCGGTGAGTGACGCCTGGGTAATCTCCACGATAACCTGGGTGCCTATGTCGGCGTAAATCAGCACCCTGGAACCCAACACGTGTATTTCGCGGACTGTGGACTTAACTATATTACGGGCGCTCATTCGCGGCGGAATCTCGTCGGCCAAAATGACGTCGCCCGCCCTGATGGACACCATTACCTTTTCCCCGGGGCCCCGTTTAGTCTCGGGCGCAAACAGCGTCGCGTCGCCGATTTTTAGTTCGGCCAGACCGTCGCTCCCCTGCACTACCATGACCTCCGCTTCCAGGAGATTCTCAAGGGTAGCGTAATCGGCGATCTCGGCCAGGCCGGGGTGGACCAGGGAATTTGAAACGTTGCCGTAAGTCACGGGCCTTCCCTGCTTCAGCACCAGCATTTGATCGGCCAACGCCATCACCTCTGATACTGAGTGGGAGACGTAAATTATCGGCGTGTCTAACTCTCGGCGTATGCGGTTCAGGTACTCGATAATCACTCCGCGAAAGCCACCGTCCAGTGACGCCAACGGCTCGTCCAGAAGCAGAAGGTCTGGAGATGTGGCCAAAGCCCTGGCCAGCGCCACTCTTTGTCTCTCTCCACCGGATAGGTTGTCTACCCTTCGGTTCATCAGGCCGGACAATTGCAAAAGGTCGGCCACCTTTTCCGGTCCGATTTTTCGCAGAGGCTCGGGAGTCAGGTTGAATCCGTACATGAGGTTGCCTTTGACATCCATATGTGGGAACAGTGCAGAGTCCTGAAAGACGTATCCGAATCGGCGCTTTTCCGGAGGCAAATGCTCTCCACTTTCGGACGAAAAAAGACGCTTTCCCTTGAAGTCGATATAACCCTGGTCCGGGTGGATCATACCGGCGATGCAGTTCAGGAGCGTCGATTTGCCGCTGCCGGAGGCTCCGAAAATAGCTGTTACTCCAGACTCGAATGACGCCTGGCAGTCCAAAGTAAAATTCGAATATTCCTTGATGACGTGGAAATCTACAATTGGACTCGTCATAACTGGTATTCCCTACCTCGCCTCCGTGTTACCTTGCGAGCGTTCCAAGAGCCAGTTGTGAAGAGCCAGCGTTAACGCCGCCAGGCCGACGGATACGGCTACCAGACGCAAAGCCATGTCGTCGTCTCCTAGCTGCACCCTGGAGAATATTGCCAGCGGTAGCGTCTGCGTACGTCCCGGGATGTTCCCTGCCACAACGATGGTGGCTCCGAACTCGCTCATCGCCCTAACGAAACCCAGGAGAATACCTGCCAGGATTCCTCGGTATGCCAGAGGGACGGTGATGGTGAAAAGGACGCGCCACGGCCCTGCGCCCAGGCTTCTGGCAGAGCGCTCCAAAACCGGGTCTACGCCTCTCATTGACACCATGATCGTGCGCGCCATCAAGGGGAAGGACACTATGGCGGCGGCAATGGCAGCAGCAACCCAGGTGAAGGTCACGTCTGCCCCGAAAACATTCTGAATTATGCCGCCCAATGGGCCATTCCTGCCGAGAAGCATAAGTAGTAGATATCCCACCACTACCGGGGGCACCGCGAGGGGTAGGGACATAAAAATGTCCAGGACGAAGCTCCCGGGCACTCGCTTTTTGATTATTAGCCAGCTCAGGCCCACCGCGAAAGGCACGTCGATGATTGTGGCTACCAGAGCTATCTGCAGAGTCAGCCCTATTACAGGCAGGATTTCCATTAGAAGCCGATGGCCTCCCCGTTATTACTTTCGAACATGATTACTTCCCACCTTCGAGAATGCTAAAGCCATGGTTTACCAAGATTCGCAATGCCTCTTCGCCATTTAAAAAATCGAAGAATTCCGTCGCTGCTGCCGGATTATCACCACCGCTCAACAGGACCGCAGGGTAGGCTATTTTGGAGTAGGAATCGATTGGCACCACGTCAATAACTTCGAGACCGCCTGCAATCGCGGCGTCCGTCTGGTATACAAACGCAACATCAGCATTGCCGGACTCCACGTACGCCATGGTGGCCCTTACGTCGGCACCAAACGCCATCTTACTCTGTAGCTCATCCCACAGCCCCAGGTTGACGAGGGATTCCTTGGCGTAACCGCCAGCAGGCGCAAGGTCCGGGGCTGCCATAGCTACTCGACCGACCTTGTCGGAGGTGAGGTCTAGCAGGTCATTCAAGTTCGGGCCGTTTTTCTCAGTCACCAGCACCAGCCTGTTGGACAACAGGTCCGTTTTGTTCAGCATTCCAACCTCCCGCTCTTCCAGGAAGTCCACTGGAAACCGACCTGCCGAGATGAAAATATCCGCAGGCGCGCCCGTGGCAATCTGTTGCGCCAGCGTTTGAGACCCACCGTAGCTAACCAGCACTTGAACTGTGTTTCTGGCCTCGTAAGCCGCGATTGCCTCATCCAAGGCGTTCGTGAGGCTGGTTGCTGCGAAGATCAGGATCTCGCTGTTGCCGGAGTTTGCAGAGCCGCACGATGTTCCGGCCAACAGGCCCAAAAACAGGAGGACTGTCCCTACGGTGTGTCTAACCTGCAGGATTGACATCAACTCACATATTTCCGAAAAAATTCCCTGGCCTTTAAAGTCTCAAGTGCCTTGGACATGGAATTAGAAGCGTAGGCGGGTAAGCTATTATAAGTCGGCCCGCAAAATAAATCCCGTAGAGGTAACCATGACGCCGAAAACGGGTATGGGGACGTATTTTTTAGCCCACTCAGCTTGAATAGACAAGGGTTGAAATGCTATAATCTGATAGGAATTGGCTCTTTTTATAAAAGTGGGGTGTCCCCACTTTATTTTTTAGGAGGAGCTTTAGTTACAATTGTTATAAGGAGGTGGCTGAAGTTATGAAAAGCGATTTCATAGTCGCGCTAACTCAGTTGGCAGCTGAACGCGGGCTTCCTAGAGAAATTGTGCTATCAGCCATCGAGGCTGCGCTGGTGTCTGCCTATCGCAAGGACAGCATAACGGCGGGCCAGAATGTATCTGTGAAACTAGACCCTGGCAGTGGTGACGTCACCGTCTACATACTGAAGACGGTTGTAGAGGAAGTTACAGACCACCAGATAGAGATCACCCTGGCGGACGCCCAGAAGATCGATCCCACCGCTGAGATGGGGGGCACTGTAGTCACAGAGAGCATGCCCCACACGCCGGGACGTATCGCAGCCCAGACGGCCAAGCAGGTCGTTATGCAGAGGCTACGGGAAGCCGAGCGTGAAATCGTATTCATGGAGTACGAGGATAAGGAAGGCGAGGTCTTCTCGGTGAACATCCAACGGGTGGAGCCGAAGCAGGTCATCGTCGATCTTGGACGAGCGGAAGCTGTTCTACCGATTAGTGAGCAGGTGGCTGCTGAAAGGTATCGTAGCGGAAGTAAGATGAAGGTTTTGCTGAAGACCGTGGAGCGATCTGGCAAGGGGCCAGAGCTAATCGTCTCCCGGGCGGACACGCAACTCCTGCGGCGGCTGTTCGAAATGGAAGTGCCGGAGGTATTCAGTGGCGCTGTGGAGATTGACTCCATTGCCCGCGAACCCGGTTCTCGCAGCAAGGTGGCCGTAAGAGCTACGCAAGATGGAGTAGACCCCGTAGGTTCATGTGTGGGGCTCCGAGGCGTGCGCATTCAAAATATCGTTAACGAACTTCACGGTGAAAAGATCGACGTGGTTGAGTGGAACAAGGAAGCAGCCATTTTCCTTGCTAATGCTCTTAGCCCCGCGCAGGTCATGAAGGTGGAGTTGAATATTGATGACCAGACCGCCAAAGCGATTGTCCCTGAACGTCAGTTGTCCCTGGCTATAGGCAAGGAGGGCCAGAACGTTCGTCTGGCTGCACGTCTAACCGGTTGGAAGATCGACATCAAGGGCAACGTCGAATACGAGGCAGAGCTTGCAGAGCGTGCGGTGAATGAGGCCGAGGCTATTGCCACCGGTGCCGTCGCCGTTGAGGAGCCACCGGTAGTAGAAGAGGTTGAGGCGGTAGCTGAAGAGGCCGTCGCGACTGAGGCAGTGGAAGCAGAACCGGCAGTCGCCAAGGTCGAAGAGGCGGTTGCTGAGGAAGCCAAGGCTGAAGTTGAAGTCGTTCCTGTTGCCGAAGAGGCGCCTGTCGTAGAACAGCCCGTGGTTGTGGCTGAGGTAAAATCCGAGCCTAAGCCCGCCCCTGTGCGCCAACCTGTGGCGCCTGCCGAGCGCTCCGCTTCGTTGCGTGATGTACCGGAGGCTATCTGGTCTGTTAGGCGCGCCCGTCGATCTTCACCTGATGCCAATGAGCCCGGCCAGATTAGGTTCGCGGAAGATATCGCGGGACTTCGAGGAGGGGTTACGGCTTCCAGAAGAGGCAGGCGTCGCGATGATCCTGATGCCGTTCCCGCTGCGACCGCACAGCCTGAGGCGCCCAAGCGCAAGACCAAGGCTGGAAAGAAGCGCCGCTAGGAAGATGGTGGCACGCACTCGGCACGAACCTCAAAGGACGTGCGTGATTTGTAGCCGAAAAACTTCTAAAAATGAGCTTACTCGACTGTGTGCTAACCCTGATGGTTCGGTAACAGTCGACACAACGGGGAAGGCTCCGGGTAGAGGGGCCTACATTTGTACCGGAGGGGGATGCTACAAGAAAGGGCTTAACAGAGGACGCTTGGAGTATGTGCTGCGAACTAAAATGGATCAGGATAATTGGGAGCGGATATTGTCGGAAATGTCCGCTCCCAATGATTTAATGCCCTAAAAATGCTAAAATAAGAACTGCTATATTAGCAGTATTAAAAATAACCAACATAACGGGGGAATATGACTAACAGGATCGATAACGGAACCCAGCAGGTCAGCGACAACGGTGCGGAAGAAGAAATTTACGATATTGAACCTTTAGAGGTGCCGGCTGCGATATCAGTTCACGACCTTGCTGATCTGATGATGACCACGCCTGTCGAAGTTATCAAGGAATTCATGCGCACCGGCCACATGTACTCCATTAATGATGTGGTGCAGCATGATGTCGTCAGCGTTATTGCCCCCGCCTTCGGATTCGAAGTGCTGTCTCAGGAAGCGGCGACTAGACCCGGATCCATCGTTCTTTCCATGGACGAGGAAGACCCTAGCCAATTGGTTGCGCGGCCCCCTGTCGTTACCATCCTGGGGCACGTTGACCACGGAAAGACGACGCTTCTGGACACAATACGAAAGAGCAATGTTGTATCAGGTGAAGCCGGAGGTATCACTCAGCATATCGGGGCCTACCAGGTGAAGTCTAATGGCCATGTTATTACCTTCCTGGATACCCCAGGCCACGCTGCATTCACAGCCATGCGGGCGCGAGGTGCCCAGGTTACGGACATAGCAATTCTGGTGGTGGCTGCGGACGACGGCATTATGCCGCAGACGGAGGAGGCCATTGACCATGTGAAGGCTGCCGGGGTGCCAATTGTCGTGGCCATCAACAAGGTGGATCGTCCCGACGCAGACACTGAAAGGGTCAAGCGCCAGTTGGCAGAGCACGACTTACTCATTGAAGAGTGGGGCGGCAACGTGATCTCAGCCTCGGTTTCTGCCCTAACGGGTGAAGGTGTGCCAGAGTTGCTGGAGAGCATTATCATTGTCTCCGAAGTAGAAGAGCTTAAGGCCAACCCACATGCATTAGCCAAAGGTGTTGTCGTCGAGGCAAGGCGAGACAAGAGCCGTGGTACGGAGACCACCATGCTCGTGCAGAACGGCACTCTTAAGGTTGGAGACAATCTTGTAATCGGGACATTGCGAGGCCGAATACGGGCCATGTTTACCGATCGCGGCGAGGCGATTGAATCTGCCGGGCCTTCCCAGCCGGTGGTGATACTCGGTATGACTGGCCTTCCTGAAGCCGGACATATATTCCAGGTGGTCGCAGACGAAAGAGAAGCTCGTCAAGTCGTGGAAAGCCGGCAAAGACAAGCCGATATGCAGAAGTCCTCAGGGCCGACCCTGGAAGACGTGCACACTCGTATCGAGTCGGGTGAGATAAAGGGTCTAAACCTGATAGTAAAGACGGACGTTCAGGGTAGCGTTGAGGCCATCAAGGGCGCGCTGAACAATCTGAACACCGACAGGACCAGGGTTAACCTGGTGCATGCGGCCAGCGGTTCCATTACCGAGAGTGACATACTTTTGGCAGTGGCGTCTCAGGCTATCGTAATAGGATTCAATAGCACTCCCGAGCAGGCAGCTCAGGCCTTCGCAAACCAGGAAGGCGTGGAGATTCGGCATTACAGTATCATCTACAATCTGCTGGACGATGTTGAATTGGCGCTGACTGGTCTCTTGGAGCCGGTCTACCAGGACGTGGTTGAGGGACGAGCAACGGTTAGAGCCATATTCAAGGTCGGCAGAAGGCAAGAAGTTGCAGGGTTCTACGTGAACGAAGGGCGCTTTGCTCGTGACTCCAAGGTGCATGTGTTACGCGGGAGAGAGCAACTTTACGTTGGAACACTGACCAGCCTGAAGCACTTCAAGGACGATGTCCGAGAAGTTGCCACGGGATTAGAGGGCGGCCTGATGGTCGATGGCTTCAACAGCTTTGAAGAGGGTGACACGCTGGAAGCACACCGTTCCGTGAGAGTGAGTTAGCGTCTCGTCTACCCCTACCCCAACCGTCCGGAATAGCTAATTCCAAAGAGGTCGTCCCAATGAGCCGCCGCATGGAACGCGTTAATGTACTTGTGCGCCAGGAGATCAGCCAGATCATGTTTGCTGACCTCAATGACCCCCGGCTTTCGGGTGTCGTTAGCGTCACTCGCGTGGATACCGCTCCCGACCTGCGTAGCGCCAAGGTGTACATCAGCGTATACGGTGACGCGGAGGCGAAGAAGCGCAACATGGCGGCGTTAACGTCTGCGGGTGGTTTCATTCACAGAGTGCTGAAACGTAACCTCTCTTCTCTCAAGTACATACCAGTCCTCTCCTTCGAATTGGACGAGTCAATTGAAAAAGGCGCCGAGATGATTAAGATGATCAACAAGATCGTCCCGGACCTGCCTCCGGAAAATGACCCTGACAATCCGCCGGATATTGCGAATGAATAAGCCCAAATACGACGGCATCATTAATGTGGACAAGCCTTACGGGCTCACGTCCATGGAAGTGGTTCGTCGACTTAAGCGGGCTAGCGGGCAAAAGCGGGTTGGTCACGGGGGTACATTGGATCCCATAGCCACGGGAGTTATCGCCATATCCTTTGGGCAGGCGACGCGCATGATGGAAGACCTCATCAACGGCTCCAAGGGCTACAAAGCTGCCGTTGAATTGGGAGTCATCACGGACACGTACGATGCTCTTGGTGAAGTGGTGGAAACCAGAGACGCCTCGGCTATTACCTATGCAGATATAGAGAAAGCTGTTGCCGGGTTCATTGGTGTTATTGAGCAGGTCCCGCCCATGTACAGTGCCCTGAAAAAAGACGGCCGCCGCCTGTACGAGCTCGCACGTGAGGGCCTGGAAGTAGAGCGTGAGGCACGCTCAGTCATGGTGCATGGCATTGACATCGTGGACTGGGATAGCCCTGTGGTCACTATCGAGGTTTTTTGCGGACGGGGCTTCTATATGCGCTCATTGGCATACGACCTTGGAGACGCGCTGGGCTGTGGCGGTCACATGAAGAGCCTTGTCCGCCTGAAAAATGGACCCTTTTCCTTGGCCAATTCCCTGTCTCTGGAAGAAGCGGAGCAGAAATTGCAGGATGGCGAATGGCAGGACATATTGCACTCGCCGGATGTGGTGCTTTCATCCATGGACGCCGTAGTAGTAGGAAAGCCTACCGAAGACCTGATCCGCAACGGACGCTCGTTGCCTCTTGGCCTTCGGCTGCCTGGAGGGAAGGCGGATGACCGATGTCGCGCCTATTCCGTCGATGGACGATTTCTTGCAATACTCATCTTCGATTCGACTTCCGGTCAGTGGCGCCCAGACAAGGTTTTCGCATTGGAGTACGCTCAACCAGAAGGTGTGCCGCAATTCTCTTGACCACGAAGCTCCCAGCGTCCTAAAATGTGTTGCTGAGGTATTTAATATGGTTACATACGCAATAGTACAAACTGGCGGTAAGCAATACCGCGTTCACACGGGGGAAACCGTACGTGTGGAGTCTTTGCCAGGCGATGAGGGTGACCTGATCGAATTGGAAGACGTTCGCATGGTTTCAAACGAAGGTGATGTCAAGCTTGGCTCTCCCTCCATTGCTGGCGCTAAAGTAACGGTTGAAATTGTTGGCAATGGTCGAGGCAAGAAGGTCATCGTTTTCAAGTACAAGGCCAAGACGCGTTATCGTCGTAAGAACGGCCACCGGCAAAACTACACCGAAATCAAGGTAACTGACATCTCACTGTAGTAGATGATGTAAAGACGAGGTTTTTCATGGCTCACAAAAAAGGTGGCGGAAGTACCAAGAACGGTAGAGATAGCAATGCAAAGCGGTTGGGCGTAAAGCGCTACGATACTGAAATAGTAACCGCTGGTTCGATTCTAGTGCGTCAGCGCGGGACCAAAATTCGCCCAGGTAATAACGTGGGCGTCGGACGGGACCATACGCTGTTTGCGCTGATCGACGGTTCAGTAAAGTTCGAGCATGCGACGCGCGACCGTAAGAAGGCCAGCGTCTACCCCGTCTAGAGAGGACAATCCATTGAAAGCAGACATACATCCCGAATATCACGCTGAGGCGTTGGTGACCTGCTCATGCGGGTCTACCTACACCACAGGCTCAACTAAGCCCACTCTCCGGGTCGAAATTTGCAATATGTGCCATCCCTTCTTCACGGGAGAGCAGCGAATCGTCGACACCGAGGGTCGAGTTGAAAGACTGAGGCGCAGGTTCAACCTGGGGCAGTAACAGAAAATTTTATCATAAAAAGTAGACAGGGGTGGGCTAGCCAACCCCTGTTTTTTTATTCCTATTATTGGCTAGAATCATTTCCAGGAATATCTCGTCCATGGGTGCGAGGCCTGATTCGGACGTGCCTGCATCCAAAAATTAGTATCCATTAAGGCGTTAGCGATAACTTATGAGTGCTCAACAGGGACACACCTATGGAGGACAGGCCGTCATCGAGGGCGTGATGATTCGCGGTCAAAAGAATATGGCTGTCGCAGTGCGCCGCCACGATGGGTCCATAGCCGTGCAGTGCCTGCCGCTTAGCGCATTCTTTACCGGTAATCTGCGGCGCATCCCCCTGGTGCGTGGGATTATCACTCTAGCCGAAACTTTGACGCTTGGTATGCGCGCGTTGAGTTACTCGGCCAACGTCGGCATGGAATCGGAAGGCGAGGAGATAGGCAAAGGGTCCATCGCGCTAATGATGGTGCTGTCCTTAACCATTGCCATTGGTCTATTCTTTTTACTGCCATTAGCGGCAAGCTGGTTTTTAGAAGGCGTCCTCGGTTCCAGTCTCGCTGCCAACGTGGCCGAGGGAGTTATACGGCTGGCTCTCTTTGTCGGGTACATACTGCTCATCGGTCAGATGAACGACATCAAACGTGTGTTCATGTACCACGGCGCAGAACACATGACCGTGCATGCTCAGGAGCGGGGCGATCCCCTGGAGGTGGAGTATATCCGCAAGTATTCCACGGCTCATCCACGTTGCGGTACAGCGTTTCTGCTAGTGGTAATGGTGCTTGCCATAGTGGCGTTCATTTTCGTGGGTAGGGAGCCGCTATGGTGGCTTTTCACGTCCAGGGTAGTCCTCATACCGGTCATAGCATCGGTAAGCTACGAGGTAATCAGGTGGAGCGGTCGCTACTCTGGGAATTCTCTGGTTGGGCTGATCACCGGGCCAAGCCTGGCGTTGCAAGCTCTCACCACGAAGGAGCCGGACGACGATCAGATCGAGATAGCAATCGCGGCTATGAACAGCGCTCTTGAGGCCGATAGAGGGGTTTCACCGACGGCCTCAGAATAAGGCTGGAGGCCGGCAGTCCTGCCTAACAGGCTATCCCTGACGCTGGCGAAGCTCCGCCCACACGTCTTTCGGGGGAACTCCGTTGGCTGATAACAGCACCATGACGTGATAGAGAAGGTCTGCGGTTTCCCTTACCAGGTGTTCCTTATCCCCAGTCATGCCAGCGAGGGCCGTCTCTCCGCCCTCTTCGATAACCTTCTGGCTGATGCGCTCCATGCCGTCCTGGAATAGCTTGGTTGTGTAGCTACCCTCTGGCATGGCCTCTTTTCGGTCCTGTATAACGGCGAACAGGTCTTCCAAAACTCCGGGTCCAGTCTCTTCGCGGAAGAAATCTGGTTGCTCGCTCAGGTCAGTGAAGAAGCAAGTAGGGTTTCCCGTGTGGCAAATGGGGCCGTCGGGCTCAACCTTCAGGATAATCGTGTCGCCGTCGCAGTCCACAGAGGCCGACTTTACACGCATGTAGTTTCCCGAAACTTCGCCCTTATGCCACAGTTCAGACCGGCTGCGGCTGTAGAACCAGACCTCGCCGCCCTCCAAAGTACGTTTGAGGGAGCCAGGGTTCATGTAGCCCAGCATTAGCACGTCTCCGGTGTTAACGTCCTGCGCTATGGCCGGCACCAGGCCTTTTTCGTCTAGTTTCACGTCTACCATGCGTCACCTGTAAGAGAACTCATGCCTTGGGTTTGCCCCGTATCGGCATACCGTTCTTTGCTAGATATTCCTTGACTTCCCCAATGGGATGGGTGCCGTAGTGAAATATGCTGGCGGCCAACACGGCATCGGCTTTGCCCTCGTCCAGCGCCTCCAACAGATGTTGGGGGTTCCCTGCCCCGCCACTGGCGATCACTGGGATTGTCACGCCCTCTGAGATTGTCCGGAGCAATTCCAGGTCGTAGCCTGTGAGTTGCCCGTCGGTATCCATACTGGTTACGAGCAGCTCGCCTGCGCCCAGGTCCGCGGACCTCTTGGCCCATTTCACGGCATCAATGCCCATAGGGGTGCGTCCCCCGTGGGTGTATACCTGCCACCTGGAAGTCTCGTCAAGCGCGAGGTCCGGGTCGACGCCTGGTTTGGGGTGCCCCAGGCTGTCCTCGTCGGTGCAACCCTTGGCGTCTATCGCTACCACAATGCACTGAGATCCGAAAAAGTCGGCAGCATCTGCTATGAGCTGTGGATTTTCGATAGCCGCCGTATTCAGCGATGTCTTGTCGGCCCCCGCTTCCAGCATGCGGCGAATGTCTGCGACGCTGCGCAGGCCGCCCCCGACCGTAAGCGGTATAAAGACCTGCTCAGACACCTGCTTTACCACTTCTATCATGATGTCGCGGGCGTCGGCGCTGGCCGTGATATCGAGGAAGACCAGTTCGTCAGCGCCCTCTTTGTCGTAGAAGGCAGCTAACTCTTTTGGGTCGCCTGCGTCCCTTATGTCGACGAAGCTGACGCCCTTCACCACCCTTCCCCTGTCAACATCAAGACACGGGATGATCCGCTTGGTTAGCATGAGTACCTTACTTGCGCATAATCAGCATGTACTGATTGTCGTTCAGGCTGTGCCGTGAAGTCAGGCGGAATCCAACATCCTGTGCCATCTTCAGAAGGTCGGCTTCGCTAAGTCGCTGGCGGAGTGGCGGTCCTGCATTTCTGTCCATCTTGTTCCACTCGATCAACGTAAGCCAGGCACCACGGTGCATACATCGAAGGGCCTCTTGCAAAAGCCCTTTGGAGTCCTTGGACTCCGCAACGGAAAATGCCGCAAACGCCCCGTCCAAGGAATCATCATCAATAGGTAGTTTGCCGTCCTGAGATAGCCTGGTTTCAGTATTCGTGAGGTTGATTTTTTTGATCTGTTCCGCAGTAGCGTTCAGCATTTCCTGGTCTTCATCCACGGCGTAAACCTTGCCGCTGAATACGTACTTGGCAAAAGGCACAGTGAAGTAGCCCGAGCCGCAGCCAATGTCCACGATGGACTGGTAAGGCAGCATAGGAAGGATTGCCAGCACCCTCTGAGGATCGATCTCTTGGTAATGTGTGGTTATAGTTGCTACGCTCTTGTCTTCCGGCATTAACACGTACCTCTTATTCAGTTTGTGTCCTACATTATTCAGGGCTTCGATAGCTGTGGTCAACGAGATGTCACCCGTATAAAGCGCGGTCCCCACTACGGCTCCCTCTACCCCAATGGAGGCGAGTCGCAGTATGTGGTCGCACGTGGATATGCCTCCAGCAGCTATTAGACTGACCACCTGTTGTGCAATGAGCTGCTCGATGGCCTGGAAATTGGGCTCCGTAAGCGTTCCATCCCGCGAGATGTCTGTGTATAAGAAGCGGGTTACGCCTCTTTCGCCCATCTCTTTTATCACGTCGGACGCCATAACCTGACTGCTTTCGGTCCATCCACGAAGGGCCACGAGGCCGTCCTTAGCGTCCACGGTGACGATAATCCTATCAGACCCCAGGCTCTGCACCAGGCCCTTTATGAGCTCTGGATCATCTATGGCAGCGGTGCCTACCATGATACGCGCTGCCCCTGCGGATACCAGTTCCTCCGCCGATTCTCTGGTGCGCACCCCGCCCCCTACTTGGACAGGCACCTTGACGGATGAAGCAATGGCTCGTATCACATCCAGGTTTGCGGGCTTACCATCTTTCGCGCCGTCCAGGTCCACCACATGCAGCCTGGTCGCGCCCATTTCCACCCACCGGTTCGCCATCTCGGTCGGGTCGTCTGAGTATACCGTTTCGCGGGCGTAATCTCCCTGGTAAAGACGGACGCACTTGCCACCTCGCAGGTCTATGGCAGGAATTATCTCCATACGCCGGCCGCTTTAGTCTGCTCTACCAGTTTAACGAAATTTTCGTAAATGATAAGGCCAACATCGCCGCTCTTTTCAGGATGGAACTGAACCGCCGTCACGTTGTCCCAGGCGACGGCGCTGCAAAAGTTCATTCCGTAGTCGGTGGTTCCGGCGATAACGGACTCATCTTCAGGGTCTGCATAATAACTATGCACGAAATAGAAGTAAGAACCGGCAGGAATGCCTTTTAGGACCGGGTGGTCCAGTTTGAAATCCACCTGGTTCCAGCCCATGTGCGGTATCTTCTGTCCAGCCGGTAGCCTGCGTACCCTGCCCTTCAAGATTCCGAGACAGGCCTCGTCCCCTTCGTCAGACTCCTCAAGCAGAAGCTGTAAACCCAGGCATACGCCCAGGAACGGCTTTCCGCTGAGAATAGATTCCTTGATGGGCCCCTCAAGGCCCAACTCGCGAATGTGTCGCATGGACGAATCGCACGCGCCCTGGCCTGGGAAGACAACACCGTCTGCCTGCCTGATGGCTTCGGGGTCCGAAGTCGCGATCGCTGCCGCGCCACATTTCTCCAGCGCCTTCTGCACGCTGCGAAGGTTTCCCGCCTGGTAGTCTACTATGGCGATTTGGGGCCTGTTCTCCAATCTAGTCTGCCTTTACACGGGTGCCGGTTACGATCTCCATGGGTAGGTCTCTGTCAACATACCTGGCCATCATGAACAGAAGGTCTGCCAGTCGATTGACGTATCGAAGTATCTCGGGGTTGGGGAGTTGGCCTGCCTGGTCCAAGGCGACAACACGCCGTTCGGCACCTCGGAGGGCGCTCCTCGCCAGATCCAGCGCACCGGAAGTCGGCGAAGCGCCGGGTATGATGAAATTCGGTGGTAGCTCAACCTCAGATCCCAGTTCGTCTATCCAGACTTCAAGCTGATCCACGTTGGCAGAAGTTATGCCCTCGAACGTCGATGTGTACTTCTCATAATTCTCGATGCCCGTCGCCAACTCTCCGCTGAGAGTGAACATCTCTCGTTGGAGCTGAAGAATCATTTCCTGGACACGGGGCTCTGTCGCCAACGCCCGCGCGAATCCCATGGCAGAGGTGGCGAAGTCGGCCTCACCGTATGCAACGCACCTGGGATCGGTTTTGGACACCCTTCCACCGAACAGCAGGCCGGTCGTTCCATCGTCGCCCGACTTGGTGTAAATCTTCATTTATTTCGACCTCCGGTACTGGTGGCATTATATCAGCTACGGGTATGGCCGGACAGGGATTTGGGTGCGCTTCCGAATGGGTAAACGGCTATAACAGAATCGACCCGACGATATGTGTGTTCGTCGGGTCGATGGCTAGGACGTGGCGCTTCCAGATTAGCCAGGGCGCCTTCCAGGCTTAAAGGCTGACGTTATGCGACCTTGATCTCCAGGCGCTTGGCCTTTTTGGCCTCAGCCTTGGGGAAGGTAATCGTGAGCACACCGTCCGCGTATACGGTCTCTACCTTCTCGGTATCAACGGTGTCAGGTAGTCGGATGGCACGATAGAAGTTGCCGGCCCTACGCTCGCGTAGCAGGTACTTATCACCACGTTCCTCGTGCTTCTCTTTCGTTTCGCCTTTTATGGTCAGGAGATCGTCTTCCACGGTTACGTTAATATCCTCGGCCTTGATGCCTGGTAGCGTAGCCTTTACCAGTATCTTGTCGTCCTCGGCGACCACATCCAGCGGCACGGCCCATCGTTCTATGTCCGCATCCGCAAGTCCGTCGCCATTGGAACGCCAGGTCCGATTGAACGCTTCGTCTAGCTTTCGCATCTCCTTGAACGGATCCCATCTCATCATGACCATGACATTCTCCTCTCCACTTATTACTTGTTGCCTCTA
The DNA here is from genome assembly GCA_002816705.1 of SAR202 cluster bacterium Casp-Chloro-G4. Classification (GTDB taxonomy): domain Bacteria; phylum Chloroflexota; class Dehalococcoidia; order Lucifugimonadales; family JADFKI01; genus Casp-Chloro-G4. The sequence goes on along the minus strand of MUCK01000047.1, from coordinate 29,357 downwards.
CTGATGATTGGGCGATCATTCGTCACCCTTCATGACAATTATAATTAGTATGCTTTTAACTTATCAAGAAACTTATAGAAAATAAAAGAAGTTATGTTGTTGGGTCACATAATATATGCTAAAATCAATTTGCTATGCCAACAAACTATTACGACATACTGGGCGTTTCTAGAAACGCCGACCAAAAAGAGATAAAGCAGGCCTACAGAAAGTTGGCCCGCAAGTATCACCCTGACCTTAATTCCGGCGACAAAGAGGCCGAGAAGAAGTTCAAGGAGATCAACGAGGCCAATGAGGTGCTGTCGGACCCAGAAAAACGCACCAAGTATGATCGCTATGGTGACAACTGGAAGCACGCGGAAAGGGTCCAGCAGTCGGCAAATGGTGCGCCATTCAGGTGGTCCAGTGGGGGAGGGTCTTTCCAGGATGCCGACTTCAGCTCCTTTGGCAACATGGAGGACCTGATGGGTGGCATGGGCGGGGTCTTCAGTGGCGGTCGCCGCAGGCCCGCACCCAGGCCCCATGTTGATGTAGCTGTGGAAGTATCGCTTGAGGAGGCGTTTTCCGGCACTAAACGTCAGGTATCCATGCCTTCCGGAACCGGCAGCCGTCGTATCGAGGTGTCGATTCCTGCAGGCGTCAAGACGGGTTCGAGGGTTCACATCGCTGTCGACAAAAATACGCAACTGTTCCTTCGAATAACGGTGAATGCGCATCCCATATTCCAGCGGGAGGGCAACGACCTCTATACCGACGTTAGCATACCGTTTGAGGACGCTATTCTAGGTGGTGACGTCGATGTACGGACACTAAAAGGGAAGGTTCGCCTGAAGGTGGCACCTGACAGTCAGGGTGGTCAGAAGATTCGTCTGGCAGGGCAAGGCATGCCTGTCCTGAATGACATCAAGACTCGCGGCGACCTTTATGTGACTCTTCGCCCTACCCTGCCCAAAGGCATTACAGACGAAGAGCGAGAGCTTCTGGTGAAGTTCAAGGCCTTGCGCGCTGAGGTTGAAGCGGTGGAGGCGGAGTAATCGATTATGGCGACAGACGAAATGTTTGGCCATGAAGAGCCAATATTTATCATAAGCGTAGCTGCACGCATGCTGGGCGTACGAACGCAAACGCTGCGCTACTACGAGCGTCTTGGACTTATCGAACCAGATCGCACTCAAGGCAACCAGCGGATTTTCTCTCGCAGCGACATTGAGCGAGTGCAGCGCATACGGAGCCTGATGGAAGAGCTGGGTGTGAACCTCGCCGGTGTTGAGGTTGTGCTGAAGCTTCTGGCGCGGCTGCAGACCGCAGAGGACGAAATTCAGGCGCTGAAGGACCAGAACCAGCGGCTCAAGGAACGCATTTCCTAGCGCCGATTTCGCCAACATTCGTCGTCTAAGAATAGGCCCGTTATTGACTAAGAGGGGCCATTCACCAGAATGTCATTCCTAGGCGGAATGACATTCAACATCGTTTTTATGCAAATCTGAATCAAGTAAATAATCAGCGGAAAATCTTACTTATCACAACCTCATCGCCGAGTAAGACTTCAACATTTACGGGTTCACGGATTTCTGTAATTATTCGGACGTTGTAATCTCCCGAAGCTGACTCTATGGTTTCGTATATTCCATCTTCGGTAACTCTCTGTGTTGTGAATACGAATGGCTCAAGCTTAAATAGGCTTAATGATGCAATACTTGGGCACGCTGCATAGACGGTAACCGAAGGGACTGAGAAGGGTGTGTCCACTGAGAGAATGGCGTCGAACATAGGCCGACACTTGTGCATTCCCAATTCTGGATTCGTGAGATTCAATTTTGGCGCCGTTAATTGTGGTGAACCTTTCTTATCTTCTTCAGACTGAGCATGTGGAGGGCTAGGAGAAGGCCGCGGGTCAGTAATTCTAAATAATTCTGTATAGGTATCGCGCCCATCGGCCCTAGCTCTAATACGTGCCGAATATTCTTTGGTTTCATTGTCCATTGCATTGGTCATTGCGTATGCCGGTACTGTAAAGGAAACGTGATTTCGCCCCGTCCCCATTAGCTTCAACGGATAACTTACCCCAATCGCAGGGAATTCTACATCGGCAATCTGAAGCCATAACTCACTCACATCAGTCACTAGCATTGAAGGTCTTAACGTGAGGTGAACCTGCACCTTGAATGTGCCATTGTTGGGTTGCTGGGACTTAACCAAGGCCTCGTGTATATCGATGTTCACTGGTGGCGGAAGGAAATCTTCAAACTGATACACTACCCGAATTTGTAACGGATGGTACTTCGGCCTCTACTGTGACCTTGGGTTTGGTCCACCAAAGACCCCACAGCAGCAGTGCTAAGCCCACAACTGGAAAGCCAATTTGGAAAAAAGAGAGTGTGGGATTGAAAGTAACGACGGTACTCTCATTGCCAGGTGTGTATCGGTCGATGATGGATAACCACGAGTCAAAAGCACCTGGTGCCGTGACCAAAAGAAAGACGATAATAACAACGGCAATTCGGCGTTTGTCCATACGGGAATCATATCTCAACACCCCGCACGAAATAGATATTCACCAATCACTGATTGAAAACCCCCAAATCGCGGACGCAAAAAAGGGGCGCACTTATGTGCGCCCCCTTTTATTGAATTACATTCGGTTCGGGCTAATGAGCCAATGAAGGCATACCGCAGAACATTTCGTAATCGATAAGTTCTGTAACGGTAGGGTTGTCCCCGCATAGCGGGCACTCCGGGTTCCTTCGTAGCTTAACGGTGCGGAAGTCCATATCTAGCGCGTCGATGAGGAGCAGTCTTCCCGACAGCGACTTGCCGACTCCGAGAATCAATTTGACCGTCTCGGTGGCCTGGATAGTGCCGACCATTCCCGGCAGCATACCTAGCACGCCGGCCTCGGCGCAGCTTGGCACCTCACCCGGAGGCGGGGGCGTTGGGAACAGGCAGCGGTAGCAGCCAGCGCCCGGCAGGTACACAGACGCCATGCCATCAAATAGAAGAATGCTTCCATCCACCAGAGGCTTGTTGCTCAGGTACGCCGCGTCGTTTACCAGGTAACGAGCAGGGAAGTTGTCGGCCCCGTTAACGATGATGTCGTATTCGGGGATGATGTCGAAGGCGTTCGCCGAGGTAATGGGCTCTTCGTGTAGGATTACATTTACATCCGGGTTGTAAGCTTTCAGCGTGGCGTAGGCCGATTGAGCCTTAGACTTTCCGATGTCGTCGTTCTGGTGCAGAATCTGGCGCTGCAGGTTGGTAACGTCAACAGTGTCGAAATCGACAATGCCGATTGTGCCCACCCCTGCCAGTGTGAGATAAATTGCGATTGGAGAGCCCAAGCCGCCTGCTCCAACCATCAGTACTTTGGCGTCGAGAAGCTTGCGCTGTCCCGCGCTTCCAACCTGAGGCATGATAATGTGCCGGCTGTACCTTTGAACTTGATAAGGCGTTAGCGCCTGGGTCTGAGTTTCGGTCTGGGTCATATTTGGATTTCCTCCGTGGCCTTTAATCTTTAGATGCCTATTCGCAAGAACCGGTGCTACTGTTTAACTAAATCTCTGGTATTCCGGCCCAAAGTTAAGGAATAAAAAAACTCCACTAAAAACCGCCTGGGGGTCACAGTGGAGCTTGGTCTGGTCGCTGGCCACTGGGAATGGAATCCCACTAACCAACGTTGTTCAAACCTGGTTGGCCTACTCGAGGCCAACTCCCTGTTTTAGACCACCTGATATTTGGTGGAGCAACAGAGGCAGCTAGCTTTGCAAATCATGCTTTTCTCGATAAACAGCGTTTGCGCGCGTGCATTAGAAGTATAGCATGGCGGGGTTTTGACTTCAACTGAGGCATATGTCGTCCCTTAGTCCAACTCCTGCGGACCGCCCTATACGCCTGCGCGCGCCCTTGTTGCCTAAATAGTATCCTAAATTTGCGTTGACATGCCTAGGTGCCGCAGTTAACATACGGGCCACTGATGAACTCGTGTTCAGATGCTCAGGCGCGGGTGAATCAGTCCATGTAAATCAGTCCATGTAAATCCCCCCCAATAAAATGTCCGCCTGAGTCTCGGCTTCTCTAAATCAGGATTCACTCGGGTCCGAGTTTGTTGGTTGAGAGCTATTCGACCCGCATGAATTGTCCTGCCGGGTGAACTTGTTATCCATGTCCCGTGTCATTAGTTAGGGGCAGACAGCGTATGAGGTAACGGTGCAACAAGGTCAGAGACTGGTTGTCGTTTCTAATAGGGTTCCCCCTGCTTCTGCGGTCACTCCTCAAGACGGCAACGGCTCGGCTCCCGTAGGTGGCCTGGTTAGCGCCATCAAGCCCACAATGGAAAAGTATGGCGGGCTTTGGCTGGGATGGAGCGGAAGGAGCACGCAGCGTCGGGGTGGCTACGAGCCCACCGTATCCGACCTCGGCCCCGTTCAGTTGGCCACGCTGGACTTTGCGGAAGAAGAGGCCAGTATGTATTACATAGGCTATTCCAACCGCACGCTTTGGCCCCTACTTCACAGCTTCCCAGGCCGCGTGGTTATACGCCATGACACATACAGGTTCTACCGTCGGATCAATCGGCGATTCGCTGAGGCACTTTTCTCCGTCTTAAAGCCAGGAGATCAGGTCTGGGTACACGATTTTCACCTATTCCACCTGGGGTTTGAGTTGCGGCAACTAGGTTGGACTGGCAGCATAGGATTCTTCCTGCATGTCCCCTTCCCTGCGGCGGACATCTTCTCGATTTTGCCATGGTCCAAAGACACCCTGGAGGCCCTACTGCACTACGATCTCGTCGGAGTTCATACGGATAGGTACCTGCGTAACTTGCATGATGCCTTGGACTCGGAGCTAGGTGGCTCAGTTGACAGCAGCGGCGTCTACTCGTACGGAGCCCTATCGTCCAAGCTAGGCGTGTATAGCATTGGCATAGATCCGTCCGTTTTTCAGGAGAAAACGATGCTCGGCAGTCGTAGCCTGACGGAGGAGCTCTCGTTAAATCTGAACCCGAGTCATCGCCTGATAATAGGCGTGGACAGGTTGGACTATACCAAAGGCATACCACACCGACTGCGTGCCTTCGAGCGTATGCTGGAGCAACATTCAAATTTGCGCGGTAAGGTTATATACGTCCAGATATCTTCGCCCTCCCGCACACGCGTGCCAGAGTACATACAGGAGAAGGAGCAGGTGGAGCGTCTGGTGGGTCAGATTAATGGCAGGTTCTCTGAAGCCAACTGGGTGCCCATCAGGTACCTTTATCGGTCCTATCCCCAAAACGTGCTTGCCCGCTTTTACCACGACGCTGACGTGGCAATGGTGACTCCCCTTAGGGATGGGATGAACCTCGTAGCCAAGGAGTTCGTCGCGGCGCAGGGGGAGGAAAATCCGGGCGTCCTGGTTTTGTCTCAGTTCTCGGGGGCTGCCACTTCATTGGTTGATGCAGTTATTGTGAATCCATACGACGTGGACGGCATGGCGGAGGCTACCTACCGCGCTTTACGAATGCCTTTGGCAGAACGTCTGGCCCGATCCAAGAGCCTGATGAAGGACGTTTTCACGGATACTGCCGCCTCGTGGAGTGAATCCTTTTTGGATGACCTTAAGCTGAATTCCAGGCGGGCACCTGTCAATTAAACCTGCCTAAAGCCGATGAGGCCAGATGAGGTTTGCCCGAGACCTGAAGATTATCGTAATCATTTCGGGCGGCGAGAGCCTCATCACTCCAGCGTAACTGTCCCGTTAGCTGCATTTATCACCAGCTCTGCCTCTCCCAATCCTATGATGCCCGAGAAGTTTTTGTCGTCCGCTGTGCCTGCCGCCAGGGCGAGGCTGCTGACTGCGCTGCCGTTTGTGGCCGACGCCAGAACCCTCAGACTGGGGTCGCCGTCTAGCTTCACCACTACGTTGCCGTTGGATGTGAGGAAGCCGTTCTTGCCGCCAGGCGTAAGCTCCCCCTGAAAGTAAATGGTGCCGCTTCTCGTTGCCAGTTCGAAGGCGCCCTTGCCGCGCTCCACCCTCACTGTGCCGTTGGTGGTTTCCAGGGAGGCATTGCCTATCATAGAGTCGATGCTAATTCCCCCGTTGGTAGTGCCGCCGTTGAAATTGCCGCTGACGTCCTCCAAGGTGATTCCTCCATTGGAGGTTACCAGGTTGCCTGAGGCCTGCATGCCCGAAATTTCCACGTCTCCGTCATTAGTAATGAGGTCTATAAACGTGGTGCTTGGCGCGGTGATAATAATATCTGCGCTGGGGATATTTAACTTGGCCAGGTTACGAAGCCCAGGATGCTGTTTCGCAGCGATGATAATGGTGTCGCCTTCCCGCCTGACTTCGTACTCCAGCTTTTCCGGGTTTTGAATCGAGGACTGGACTACGATGACGCCGGGTGGACCGGCGCGCACATCCACGCGTCCGCCGTCACTCTCAACCAGCAGCTTTGGAGACGATCCAACACTGAAAGTGTCGTCGTGTATTGCGCCCTGTGCGGAACTCGGCGTGCAAGCGCCAACAAGCAGCGCCAACATCAGGAAGACTATGGTGGACAAGCGGCGAGGCAGGCCCCCCCAGATCGTAGGGCCTCCGTTGGCAGCCAAAATTTTGGTCCACATTCGCCCCATTAGAGGCTCCTTCAACCTGAAGAACTTAGACCCGCCACGGAAACATATTCCAAAACATCAATCAGGTATTACCTATATAAACTATAGCGTACGCATGTAGTGTTTTCTGTTAGAAAAGCGTGCCTTTTGTGTTTGCGAGTCGATTGACGCTGGCTGCGGGTGCTGCAATCGGCGAAAACATCGGGTTTACGAGAACATAAATCTCCATAGGATTTCCGTAATCTAATTGGTTGGACACCACGGGCTTCGTAAGGGGGTAGATTACTGCTTTTCGCGCTTCTGTGACGCCATGTGGACTATTTGGCCGTGCTGCTTTGATTGGCGGCGGCAATGGTCGGTTTATTCCAAGAGCGTAGGGATTCATTGGGCATTAACTCAAATTAGAAATTACGAAACGTATTTGGAGGCGAGAGATGTTGGGTTCAAAGGAAATTACAGTCTACGAGGAGGTAAATGTCTTCTTCGATCGCGCTGCTGAGCGTCTTGGGCTGGAAGACGGCGTGAGGGAGATGCTGCGTAGGCCGTGGAGAGAGCTTCAGGTTTCGGTGCCCATCAGAACCGACGAAGGCGATATCAAAGTCTACACAGGGTATCGCGTGCAACATAACGGAGCGCGCGGTCCATACAAGGGCGGAGTGCGGTACCACCCGCTGGCGGACCAGGAAGAGGTCAGAGCACTGGCGTCGCTAATGACGTGGAAGAATGCGCTGGTGGACATTCCATTTGGCGGCGCCAAGGGGGGTATCCAGTGTGATCCACGGACCATGAGCGAGGGAGAATTGAATCGTCTTACCCGACGCTACACCCTGCAGATAGAGCACCTGCTGGGGGTGAACCGGGATATTCCCGCGCCGGACCTGGGAACTAATTCTCAGACTATGGCCTGGATGATGGACACCTACGGCCAGGTACACGGCTACACGCCTGGTGTAGTAACGGGGAAGCCCGTAGAGCTTGGGGGCTCTGTAGGGCGGGATTCGGCTACCGGCCGAGGCGCAGTCTATGTGCTGCGGGAGGCCGCCAAAGACCTTGGGATTTCGCCGGATGGGGCTCGAATCGTAGTGCAGGGCTTCGGGCAGGTCGGGTCGTGGACGGTACGGCTGTTGGGGGAAATGGGCTGCAAGGTTATTGGCGTAAGTGATGTAGATGGCGGCATATACAATCCTAATGGAATTGATGTGAACGCGCTGGTGCAGCACAAGGAATCTTGCCGTACGGTATCTACCTTTCCAAATGGTGACCGCGTTACAAATGAGGAATTGCTGGAGTTGGATTGCGAGTTCCTGGTGCCGGCTGCTATCGACAAGGTCATTCACCGGGACAATGCACCCAAGGTAAGGGCCAGGGTCGTTGTGGAGGCCGCTAACCACCCTTTAACGCCGGAGGCGGATGAAATATTGAATGCCGCAGGGGTCACAGTGATTCCAGATATACTGGCCAATGCCGGTGGCGTTATCGTCTCCTATTTCGAATGGACCCAGAACTTCTACCAGCACCAGTGGGACATGGAAAGAGTTAATGACGAACTAAATAAGATCATGACTCGCGCATACATAGCGGTGAAGGAAAAGGCCGCATCCGAGCGAATTACCTTGCGAGAAGCCGCCTTCTTGATTGGCGTTGGGCGAGTCGCCAAGGTAGCAAAAATGCGGGGCTTTATCTAACACGTCGGCATGATAGTCTTGACCCGAAACGTCTCAAGGGGGTAGCCTTGGCTTAAAATTTGTCTTTTCGTTTTACGCCAGCCCCAACACTCGCCTGAAGGAGAGCATCCTTGGAGTTCGGGTCATTCGTCGAGTTTCACCGCCGGGAGGGCAGCAGCTTTGCCGACGCATTTCAGGAGTCATTTGATCACATTGAGCAGGCCGAAAGCCTGGGTCTAGACGGGGTCTGGCTATCCGAGTCTCACTTCAACCCCGGCAGGTCTGTGCTATCTTCGCCGCACTCCATAGCGGCTGCTATTGCGGCCCGGACTAAAAGACTCAAGATAGGCACTGCCGTAAGCATTCTCCCTTTGGGCAATCCGCTCAGGATGGCTGAAGAGACCGCAACCATCGACCAGATTAGCCAGGGTAGGTTCCAATTCGGAGTCGGTAGGAGCGGCCTTCCAGGTTCTTATGAAGGCTACGGCATGTCGTATGCTGAGAGCCGGGAACGATTTTTCGAATACCTGGAAATTATCGTGAAGGCTTGGACCCAAGAGCGTTTCTCCCACCAGGGCAACTACTTTTCGTACAACGACGTTTGCCTGGTGCCCAAGCCGCTTCAGTCTCCACATCCTCCGGTACGTATCGCTGCAACCACATCGGACACCTTCCCTATTATCGCCAAGATGGGCTTCCCAATCTTCATTGGCGTTCGAAGCCTCGGTTTGGACGCGGTGGCAGAGCAGGTGGCTGATTACAAACAGGCCTGGAAGGACGCGGGACATCCCGGGCCAGTGGATATTTCGATTCGGATACCAGTCTACGTTGCCGATACCAAGGAGCATGCCATCGCTGAGGCTGAGGATAGCTTTATGCGACAGTTCAGGCGCCTTGGTGGCCAGCTCTCCGCTTCTGCCACGAGGGTAGGTTCGGTCGCCTCGGAGGCCCGGTCCGAGCGTGGCCAGCAGTTGGCAGACCTGACGTGGCAAAACGTAATGGGCAGTAAAGCACTGGTTGGCACCTCGGAAATGGTTATCGAACAGCTTCACCATTTGAAAGAGACCCTTCATTTTAGTGGTGTTGTTGCCGAGCTTAACGCCGGCGAACTAATTCCCAGGGAGAAAATAGCCAGGTCTCTTCGCCTGTTTTGTGAGGAGGTTGCTCCCGCTTTTTCTTAGCAAGAGGCATAAGATCTGGCACCATATTCATGCAAAGGGGATTTGCGAATGCTTTCATCGGCCATAACGGACGCCTACACACCGCGAGAGATCGCGGACAAGGTCCGGGCGCTGGGCGTAGCCAAGGCCAGAGGCGACGCGTTAACGATACTGGTTCTGAGCGTGTTGGCGGGCGCTTTCATCAGCCTGGGGGCAGTGTTCTTTATGGTCGTGGTGACCGGCACTTCCCTGGGCTTTGGGGCGACGAGGCTCCTGGGAGGCCTGGCATTTAGTCTCGGGCTGGTCCTCGTCGTCGTTGCCGGGGCAGAACTTTTCACAGGGAACAACCTGGTGTCCATGGCGTGGGCGTCGCGGCTTATTACTTTTCCGGAGCTACTTCGGAACTGGGTTTTAGTGTACGTCGGAAACGTGGCCGGTTGCATAGGTACGGTGGTCTTAGTGCTAGCCGCAGGCGTGGATGGTTTCGGCGGCGGCGCGGTCGGAGAAACGGCCAAGGCAATTGGCGAAAGCAAGGCTATGCTGGACCCGCTGCAGGCCTTCGCCCTTGGCGTTTTATGCAATGCCCTGGTATGCCTTGCGGTATGGCTGACGCTAGGCGGCAGGACGGTTACAGACAAGATCCTGGCTATTATCTTCCCCATCACGGCCTTTGTTACCATAGGGTTTGAACATTCCATAGCCAACTGGTTCTTCCTGCCCTACGCGATTGCACTGGACGGCTTTCAGTCTGGCTATCTGGTGACCGGGGCCGTGGTGAATCTCGTCGCCGTCACGTTAGGCAATGTCTTGGGTGGCACGCTGCTGGTGGCAGGCGTCTACTGGTTGGCATACCTTCGAAACGATCGCGCGGCCAACACCTCGAATACCGGGCAGTCGTGAGCAGGCGTCTTATAGCGATTTGGGCCTGTTTCCCTGTATTGCCTGATGCAGCGGGTTGTGGTGCTTGGTGCTATAATTTACGTTGTAATAATAGGACTTGAAACAAGGTCATTTGGCCTTTAAGTGAAAATATTGGCAGACGCGAATGTAGCGGTATTAATTGACTTCGAAAACGTGGGCCTGGATGCTATCCAGTACCTGCTGGATCAGCTTTCTGACGTTGGTCGCATAATCATCAAGAGGGCTTACGGGGACTGGTCGGTACAGCGAGGCAAGCAAGAGCAGCTCATCGAGCAAGGCATCGAAGCTGTGCACCAGTACCGGTCTAACAGGTCGGGCAAGAACTCCAGCGACATACGCCTAACTATTGAAGCCATCGATCTATTCCATACCTCCCCTATCGACACCTTTGTAATCGTGTCATCCGACAGCGACTTTGTTCCCCTGGTGGGCAAATTACGCTCTTCAGGCAAGACTGTTATAGGCTCAGGCCGAAGAGAGGCCACTTCCTCCACACTGATTCGCAGTTGCGACAGGTACATCTTTCTTGACGATGTCACGAAGCGACGCCCACCTGTGGTGGCGCAGCCCGCCCGTAGGCGTAACGCTGCGGCTGCTTTTAGGCCGACCGATAGCGACGATACATCGTCCGTTTCGAATTCGGGTGAGACATCTCTGGTAATGCGTGCCTACGAGGCCTCCATGGACGACCTTGGATATGTTGCAGGGTCCAAGCTGTACCAGACAATGCGGCGCATAGACCCTGGATTTGACTACAGAGTGCTGGGGTTCCGAACGTTCATACAGTTCTTGGAAGCCAGCAGTGAAATTGAAATTAACCGTCCTCAAAATGGCGGAGATGTTCAGGTCGCAACAAAACAGGGGAGGGACCAGGCCGGGTCTCCTTCTCCAGATCCTCAAGAACAGCCAGAATCTAATGGACAGCGGGGCCCGCAGCGACGAGGTCGAGGGCAACGACAGCCCCTCCCAATAGAAACCTCACCTGTTGTTGAGGAACAGGCAGTTCCCCCTGCGTCCGTGTCTGAACAGGTGCCCCCTCCCGCAATGATAGAGGAGGAGACGGCTCCTGTTGAACCAGACGAGGAAGAGAGGCCTGTAGTCGTCCCAACGAATGGTGCCTCTTATGGGTCATCGGGCCTGAACTGGGAGCGCGAAGTAGATGCTGCGTGGACTAGACGTCAACGCAATACCATTTCGGGAAGAGCAGCAGCCACGGACGCTGCCAAGGCCCTGAAGGTGGATAAGCTAAGCTCATCACAGTTCCCTTCACTGGACAAGCTTCTTGGAGCCAGTAAACTACTGCAACTCAATTGGCGACGCGAGGGGAATACCATTGTTAAGAAATAGCGCTGGATTCGGCCTGGCAACTTAGTTCGTGAATTGGCATGTGGTTCGACAAGCTCACCGTGAACGTGGCAAAGAAAAATCGTTCGCTCTGAGTCTGTCTAAAGGCAGGCCGCGCTTTTGTGCGTAGCCGCCGAGTATCACCTTCTTCGGAAGTTAGGACGAATCGGTTTATCTATAGCCTGAACCTGTAGGCCTGGACATTCGACCAAGGGAACTGTGAGTCCTGACGATGCTTCTTGCGCTAGACATAGGGAATACCAATATCACCCTGGGAATTTTCCAGGGTGATAATATTCACGCGACCTGGCGGGTGGCCACAGACGCCTCCAAGATGCCGGACGAGTACGGGATTCTCTTGAACCAACTGCTCGGTCTTAAGGGCATGGACTCATCGAATGTGGATGCTGTGGCGGTCTGTAGCGTAGTTCCACCTCTGACACCCGTATTCCTAGAGCTCTGCAGGACTTATTTCAAAATCGAACCGCTGGTAGTTGGCGCGGGAACCAAGACTGGCATTCGAATACTCTACGATAATCCCAGGGACGTTGGCGCTGACAGAATTGTAGACGCAGCAGCAGCACTCAAAATGTATGGTGGTCCCGTTATCGTTGTCGACATGGGCACCGCGACCGTATTCGACGCTGTTACGGGGGATGGGAATTACCTGGGCGGAGCCATTGCCCCTGGTATGGCCATTGCCGCCGATGCCTTATTTCACACGACTTCCCAGTTGAGGCGCGTTGAGTTGGTAAGCCCAGGTGTGGCCATTGGCAAGAACACGGTCCACGCAATTCAGTCGGGGCTGGTGCTGGGATACGCCGAGCTGGTCAAAGGCATGGTAGGCAGGTTCGACCGAGAGCTGGGCGGTGGCGCCAAGGTCGTGGCAACCGGAGGCCTCGCCCCTGTTGTGGCACAGGAGGCAGGCGTATTCGACGCTGTTGACCCCGACCTTACGCTCACTGGCCTTCGTTTGATTCACGAGATGAATTCTTAATTGGCGGCTCATTCACACCTTCATGTTGACCCCGTGGCAATGTCAGTAAGCGGATGCAAGGATATCTAAGAAATGCCTAACCCTCTGGAAAATAGGCACATTGCCCTTGGCGTGACGGGAAGCATTGCCTGCTACAAGTCCGTCGATTTGGCCAGCAAACTCACACAGGCCGGCGCGCTGGTAGACGTACTAATGACACCCGAGGCGACCAAGTTCCTTGCGCCGTTAACCTTTCGAAGCATTACACACCGGCCCGTTATCACCGATATATTCGCTCCGGAATCGGAGCTTAGTATTAACCACGTGGCCGTAGCGGAGCGGGCTGACGTAGTGATAGTTGCCCCTGCTACGGCGAACACTATCGCCAAGCTGGCTCACGGTTTAGCGGACGATCCCGTCACGACTACTGTCCTGGCTACCCGAGCGCCGGTCATCGTCGCTCCGGCTATGGATGCCAATATGTACGAAAATGCAGCAACTCAGCAAAACGTGGCCGCACTGCAGGGCCGAGGTTACATAATCGCCGGGCCTGCCTCCGGTAGATTGGCATCGGGACTTATTGGACTGGGCCGAATGCTGGAAACACCTGACCTTCTTGGCTGCATCAAGGTCGTGCTCGGGCGTGACGGGGACCTTGCCAATCGAAAGGTTGTGGTCAGCGCTGGGGGTACGCAGGAGCCTATCGACCCGGTACGTGTTATTGCCAACCACTCAACGGGCAAGATGGGATACGCATTGGCCGAGGCCGCCCGAGATCGGGGCGCCGACGTATCGCTGGTCACCACGCCCACTGCTCTGGAAGACCCCTATGGCGTCAACGTCATCAAGGTGCGTACTGCTTTGGAGATGCGTAGTGCCCTGCTTCATCAGTGCTCCAACGCCGACGCGCTAATTATGGCCGCGGCGGTGGCGGATTGGCGTCCCACAGAGACTGCAGACCACAAGCTGAAAAAGGGTGATTCCGATACCTGGAGCATCGACCTGGTTAAAAACCCCGACATCCTCGCGGAGATTTCCGGAGAAGGTCTGATTAAAGTCGGATTCGCTGCCGAGAGCGAAGACCTCATAGCTAATGCTCAGTCCAAGCTTGTGAGCAAAGGACTGCACCTCATAGTTGCCAATAACATCACGGCACCCGATAGTGGTTTCGGAACGGATACAAACAGGGTTACCCTAGTGGATAGGGAAGGCCGGACCACTGAGTTGCCTCTGCTAACCAAGTACGAGGTAGGCCACGAGATTTTGGATAGAGTCGCAAAGGTCCTGGCGTAGCCCTTAAAACCGGCTGGAGGCGTCGCGGTGACCTTGCAAAATATATTCAAAACCATATCGGAACGCCTTCAGACTACCGCCACCGTTAAGACAGTTTATGGCGATCCCATTATTGCCGAGGGCAAAACGATCATCCCGGTTGCCAGGGTGCGCTTCGGATTCGGCGCAGGGTTTGGCGAGGGGGAGGCAGGCGACGAAGGCACCGTTGCCCGCCCAGCAGGTGGAAAAGGCGGTGGTGGCGGCGGAGGGGTTGAAGTCCGCCCCGTCGGCTTCATTGAGATAACACCGGGAGAGACGCGCTTCGTCTCCATTGAGGGACACCAGAAGGCCACACGTTGGGCTATTATGGGTCTACTGGCAGGGTTCTTTTTGTTCAGGCGACGGCGCAGGCGAAAAGGGTCATAAAGAACTATTTAATGGAATGCATTCACTGAAACGGTTACAATTTGACGGGGTAACTCAACTGGAGGGGACGATGCCGATAGTACGAATCGAGATGTGGCCCGGCAGAAGCCACGCACAGAAGGCGGAGCTGGCCAGGGTAATCACGGACGCAATGGTCAACATTACCCAGACGACCCCTGACTCCACCATAATTGTCTTTGAGGACATTCCCAAGGACAATTGGGCTCAGAACGGCATGCTCGCGTCCGACAAGTAATCGCGCTGGACGCAATGGTCTTGACAGGCCTGGCGAATCGCACTTATAGTAAATTCAATTAACAAAAAAAGGCTACGAACAGGACTAGTAGGTCTCCAGCGAAGCTCAGAGAGCCGGGTAAGGTGTGAGCCGGCGCTAAGCGCAGGGACTGAATGGACCTGGGAGCTGCCGCCCGAAGGTCTGCCTCAAGCGGACTGTAGGCGTGGACGGAAGGGCACCGTTACTGAAGCCCAGGGTATCGAGCCAGAACGATTGGCTCCGTGCCCGAACAAGAGGTCATTCGAGCTGGAAGCGGCTTTGGATGGCGAATTAGGGTGGCACCACGGTTAGAACCCGTCCCTTGCTAGGGCGGGTTTTTTTATTGCCTAATTGTTCTTGATATTTGGAAATTGGAACACGGAGGTGCAGCGCAATGGGATCTTTCTGCGCGTGCTTGTGGCCTAGGGGCGGATCTTTAACCTAGGACACACCGAATGACCAGCGTCTACTAAATACTGAAGATTTCGCTAGGCGATACGAATAATGCAAACCAGTGAATTGACAAGAGAATCAGAAGCGCCCAGCAAGCGAAGGGTGTTCAGCGGCATACAGCCCTCGGGCGACGTGCAACTGGGGAACTACTTGGGTGCGATAAAAGGCTGGGTGGAGCGGCAGTCGGAAAAAACTAACTTCTTCTGCCTGGTGGACTTACACGCCATCACGGTGTACCAGGACCCGGAGCAACTGCTCCGCCAGACTCGGTCCTTGGCCGCCATTCTTTTCGCAGCCGGGTTGGACCCCGAAAGGAGCACCGTCTTTATCCAGAGCCACGTCCCGGCCCACGCCGAGGCGTGTTGGATATTGAATTGCGTTACGCCTATGGGCTGGTTGGAACGCATGACCCAGTTCAAAGACAAGTCCGCCAACCAGGAGCGGGTGTCCGCTGGTCTGCTGGACTACCCCGTGCTGATGGCGGGAGACATACTGCTGTACGACACCCACGAGGTGCCTGTGGGCGAGGACCAGCGTCAGCATGTTGAGCTGGCAAGAGACATCGCGGAACGCTTCAATCATTTGTATGGCGAGACTTTCGTGGTGCCTCAGGCTGTAATCGCAGAGGTTGGGGCCAGGGTCATGGGACTGAACGACCCGACCGCGAAAATGTCCAAGAGCTTTTCGCACATCCGGGGCCACGCTATTGGCATGCTTGACGATCCCAAGGAAATCGAGCGCTCCTTTAAGCGGGCCGTGACGGACTCCGGCAAAGATATTACCTTTTCAAATGATCCGGAGCGAGCGGGAGTTAACAACCTTCTCGGCATATACAAGGTCATCACAGGGCGCAATACGTCCGAGGTAGAAAACGACTTTGCGGATGCCAGGGGTTACGGCGACCTCAAGGCCCGTGTGGCAGAGGTTGTTACCGAAGAGTTGATGCCCATTCAAAAGCGATATCACGAAATAATGGACGACGTGAGTGAGCTGGACAGGCTTCTGGCCAGAGGCGCGGAGCACGCCGCTTCTGTCTCTACGCCAAAGATGGACGAGCTAAAGAGGAAAGTGGGTCTCACATTACCCCGAGGCTAGTCGTCTACCTGACCGGCCATCACGTCGAACGGTAAGGACAATTAACATGTACCAACCAACGCTAGAACAGGTGCGGAAGCTGGCGGACCAGGGAAACCTGATTCCAATTTTCCGCGAAATCAGCGCGGACCTGGAAACGCCGGTGTCCGCTTACCTCAAGGTAGCGCGGGCACCTTACTCCTTCCTGCTGGAGAGCGTGGAGGGCGGCGAGCGCATAGCACGGTTCAGCTTCATAGGGACTGAGCCACATAAGATCATCAAAACCGGGCCCGGTCAGGAGTACGGCGCCGTGGACCCGCTCATACTAATAGAGAAAGAGCTATCCCAGTACAAGGTCGTGAGCGTGCCGGAGCTACCGCGCTTCAATGGCGGGGCCGTGGGATACCTTTCCTATGAGACCGTGGGCTATTTCGAGAAGCTGCCATCTCCGAAGAAAGTGGCCACAGACGTTCCAGAGTCCATTTTCATGTTTGCCAACACGTTCCTGGTCTTCGATCACCCGCGCCACAAAATGCTGGTGGTTAGCCACCTGGAGTTGGATGGTGATATCGACTCCTCTTATGCCGACGCGGTGAATCGCATCGAGGAAATCGTTGGAAGGCTGCAAGGACCGATCAACCTGCCCCATACGGAAGACGCCGTCGTGACGCAGAAAGCGGCCATGGACTCCAACGTAACAAAGGACCAGCACGAGGCTATGGTGGAGCGCGTTAAGGAGTACATAGTTGCGGGCGATGTCATACAGACCGTCGTCGCCCAGCGGTTGGCAAGGCCCACCACCGCTCACCCATTCCAGATCTATCGAGCCCTCAGGGCCATCAATCCTTCGCCGTACATGTACTACCTCGAGCTGGACGGATTCCAGATAGTCGGGGCGTCGCCGGAGATGCTGGTGCAGGTGGAAAACGGCGTAGTAGCGACGCACCCAATTGCGGGTACCCGACCTCGTGGGGCCAACGCCGCTGAGGACGATGCGCTGGAGGCGGAACTGCGCAACGACGAGAAAGAACAGGCAGAGCACATCATGCTGCTAGACCTCGGGCGCAATGACATCGGGCGGGTCAGTGAGCCCGGCACAGTAGAAGTCACGCAGCTTATGGACGTGGAGCGTTACTCCCACGTCATGCACCTCGTCTCCCACGTGACGGGCAAGCTGCGCAAGGACTACACCAGCTTCGACGCGTTAAGGGCATGCTTCCCTGCCGGCACTGTATCCGGCGCGCCAAAAATACGAGCCATGGAGATTATCGCCGAGCTGGAGCCTGACAAGCGCGGACCTTACGCGGGCGCCGTGGGCTACTTCGACTTCTCGGGCAACATGGACACGGCCATTGCCATTCGCACCCTGGTGGTGAAGGACGGCGTGGCGTACGCCCAGGCCGGAGGGGGCATCGTGTACGACAGCGTGCCGGACACTGAGTACCGCGAAACGTTACACAAGGCCTCCGCTGTATTACGGGCCATCGACCAGGCTGAGTTAGAAGGCTCGCCGGAATAGGCGGCGGTTTGACTGGAGAAAAATCATGATACTGCTAATAGACAACTACGATAGCTTCACGTATAACCTGTACCAATACCTGTGTGAACTGGGCGCCGACGTGAAAGTGGTGCGTAACGACGAGATAACCATCGAGGAGATCGAGGAGATGGCGCCGGAGAAAATCGTGGTCTCTCCCGGTCCCAAGACTCCCGAGAAGGCTGGCATATCGCCCGAGGTAATCAGGCGGTTCGGCGCTAAGATACCCATGCTAGGCGTGTGCCTTGGTCACCAGTGCATAGGCTACGCCTACGGCGGCACCGTTGGCGGCGCGGGGGAGATAATGCACGGCAAGATGTCCTTGATTCACCACGACGGCAAGGGCGTATATAAAGGCCTCCCCAACCCATTCAAGGCCATACGCTACCACTCACTGGCGGTCTATAAAGAGGATTTGCCAGACGACCTGGAGGTCTCCGCGTGGACGGACAACGGCATCGTCATGGGCGTAAGGCATAAGGAACACCCTGTGGAGGGAATCCAGTTCCACCCAGAGTCGATCATGACCGAAGTGGGCCACGATCTCCTACGAAATTTTTTGGAGAGCGGCCCGCAGGCAAACGGTGAAGACAGATGATTCGAGAAGCCATAGAAGCAGCCGTGGAGGGCCGTTCCCTTACAGTCGAAGAAGCCGCGCAGGCAATGGAAGAGATAATGACCGGCGAGGCCACGCCTGCGCAGTTCGGAGCCTTCGTGACGGCGTTGCGCATTAAGGGCGAGACTGTAGACGAGATCACCGGCATGGCTCAGGTTATGCGGGAGAAGTCGTTGCACGTCAACGTCGAGGGCGCGCTGGTGGACACCTGTGGCACAGGGGGCGACGCCTCCGGCACCTTCAACATATCGACCACGGCGGCCTTTGTGGTGGCTGGCGCTGGCGTTAAGGTTGCCAAGCACGGCAATCGGGCAATGTCCGGCGCATGTGGCAGCGCAGACGTATTGGAGAGCATTGGCGTAAAGATCGACCTCGGTCCAGAAGGCGTGGAACGCTGTCTACTCGAAACGAATTTTGGCTTCATGTTTGCTCAGACTTTCCACCCGTCTATGCGATTTGCCGCAGGTCCGCGTCGGGAGATTGGCATACGGACGGTATTCAACATCCTTGGGCCTCTTACCAATCCGGCGGGAGCCCAGTCACAGGTCATAGGCGTGGCAGACCCTGCTGTAGCCGATAAGATGGCGCAGGTCCTCGCCAAGTTGGGCAGCACTCACGCGCTGGTGGTGCATGGCGGCGATGGCCTGGACGAGATTTCCCTTAGCGGCCCGACACAGGTTTGGGAGATGCAAGGCGGCGTTGTCACTGAGAAGTCTATAAGTCCAGCCGATGTGGGTTTGTCTTCGTCGCCAACGTCGGCTATTCAGGCAGGCGGCGTGGAAGAGAGCGCGCGGATATTGCGTGAAGTTTTGGCCGGCAAGACCGGACCAGCGAGAGACATAGTGCTGATAAATGCAGCGGCGGCTTTGCTTGCTGCAGATAAAGTGTCGTCCCTTGCAGACGGAGTTAGGGTTGCAGCCGAAGCCATCGATAGCGGCAATGCACAGGCCAGCATGGAGAGCTTCGTGAAGCTGAGTCAGAGCCTGGAATAGTCGGGGTTTAAGGTTTCGGTACGACTTCCGAAAACCAGCTAAGAGGAATGAATTGGTACAAGGCGGCACCCCGGACATTCTGAAAAAAATCGTCGGCGTAAAGCGAGTCGAGGTGGAGCGTCTCAAAATCGAGATGCCCCTGGCCGAGTTGCAACGTCGTATTGCAGCACGCCAGCCTGCCCTGGACTTTGCCGACGCGCTTCGTGGCGACCCCGCTGACCCCACGGACAAGGTAAAGATAATTGCTGAGGTCAAAAAGGCCTCGCCATCAAAAGGCCTTCTGCGGGCTGATTTCGATGCGGTGGACCTGGCAAAGACCTACGTAGCCAACGGCGCTGCGGCTATCTCCGTCCTCACGGAAGTAGACCACTTTCAGGGCAGCATCGATTACATGGCTGCCGTTCAGGAGGTAGCATATCCGCATAACGTTCCTGTACTGCGCAAAGAGTTTATCTTCGATACGTACCAAGTCTACGAGGCCCGCGCCTATGGGGCCGACGCCCTGTTGCTCATCGTGGCAATGCTATCACCGGAATGTCTGGTAGAGCTTTTTGACCTAAGTGGTTCGCTGGGTATGCAGTGCCTCGTGGAAGTCCATGACGAGTCTGAGGTAGATGTGGCGCTAAAGGCAGGCGCTGACGTAGTTGGGATAAACAACCGCGACCTCAGGACCTTCATTACAGACCTGTCCGTGACCGAGCGGTTGGCAACCCGCGTTCCCTCCGATAAAATAATAATTAGCGAGAGTGGTATCAACAGTCCGAAAGACCTGGTAAGGGTTCAGGCGGCTGGAGCCAACGCGGCGCTTATAGGCGAGGCTCTGGTGACGGCATCGGACGTGGGCGCAAAGCTTAGGGAGCTTGCATGACCGAATTTAAGATATGTGGCCTAAGGACGCTGGAAGATGCGTTGGCAGCAGCTGACGCCGGCGCGTCGTTTTTGGGATTTGTTTTCGTTCCGGGCGTGCGTAGGCAAATAGACGAGGAGTTGGCTTCCGAGATTATCCAGGAAGTCAAAAAGCACACGGGTTCGGACGGACCACGTATCGTAGGCTTGTTTGCAAACCAGCCTTTGCCTGACGTAAATCGCATCGTCGGCAAATGCAATCTGGATTTCGCTCAACTCTGTGGCGACGAGCCACCTGACTACTGGGATAACGTCGAGGCCTGGGTCATCAAGATGCTGAAGGTGGCAGACGACGGCCCCAAGGAAAAGCTGGTGGCAGGCCTTCGCAAGCATATCGAGGATGCGGTGAGTCGCATGCACCTGTGCTTGCTGGATAAGTACACCGCCGGGGCCCTGGGAGGCACTGGCAAGTCCTTCGACTGGAACATCGCTGCGGAGATTGCCAGACATTACCGCATCATACTGGCAGGCGGGCTTACGCCCAAGAACGTCCGCGAGGCCATGTCGACGGCTGGACCCTGGGGCGTCGACGTATCCACGGGCGTCGAGACCGACGGGGTCAAGGACATCGAGAAGATTAAGGCGTTTGGCAACACCGTCCGCGCATTTGGCGCTGCCTAGCCGAAATCCTTTCGGATATACGGCTCATCTGATTGCCAAAAGCAGGGTCTGCTGAGGCCCCCCGAATTGGAGACACCCTTACATGGCAAAGCCGATACGTCTGAAGACCCACCGTGTTCGAATCAATGCTCCCCGCGAACTCCTCTATCAGATGATGTCGTCCTTTGGACGTGGCCGCCTCGCAGGCGACAACAACGAGTCCTCAGAGGTTATCTCACGTGAAGGCGACACACTGGTCGTAAAGTTCCGCACCAAAGCGGGGCCCATCTCCTACGACACTGTGGAAGAAGTTACCCTGGAGCCGCCGAGTCGCATAACCTTCCGGCATATGTCCGGACCCCTTCACCACGCCTGGGAAGAGTTTGTCTTTGAAGAAATTACTGAGTTCGAGATGGAACTGGTCCACGACGGTGAATTCATCTGGAAGCGGTTCCCGTTTTTCGGATGGTTTGGCGGCATGATCTACACCAAGCCCACCTTCGAGCGCGTGCTGACGAAACACATGGCCCAGATCAAAGAGTCCGCCGAAGCCAGGGCCGCCCGTAGCCGGGTGTTTCCACGACCCCCTGCGGACACTGGCCGCGCTTAGGCCGTCCTGACCGCCTTGGTCACTGCAGTGGACGAGACCTTCGGCCCCCAACTGGGAATTACACCGCACATGGTCTTTTCTGCGCCGCCCGCGAATACTACCAGGATATCCTTAGGGCTTGCTATCAGCGGCAGCAGCGTTGTCTCATCCTCCGGTGTTATATCGCCCTTGATCTCCGCCGCACGCTTCAGGTCGGCCACGGAGCGTTTCATCTTGCCGTGAACCGTCCGCTTAACGTCGGCCTTGCTCCAGCCGTCCCACACGCTGCTCTCGCCGGATATCACCAGGGTGAGCTCACCTTGTCGTACTACGGCGCTATAGTCGTTGGTGGAGCCAACAGTGGAAAGTGACGTGCCGAGGGTGCTTGCAACGTCGGCCACAGTTGTGAGTATATTCTCGGGGTCTCCGCTGGTCCGGGCCTGTCGCGGTCCGTCACATGCGAAAACAGTTACGGTGCTCTGCTCTGCTGAGAAGCCGCGCTCCACGTGAAGCGGAGTCCAGTGCGTCTCCGTCTCGGCCTCCGCGATGCAGTAGCTGTACTTGCCGGGGTGGCCAAGCACGCTGCGATCGAACAGGCCTGGTATGGCTGCACAGGCGTTCATTAGAATGAGCCTTACTGCCCTGCCTATAGTGGCATTGGCTCTATTCCCTGGCCCGAACAGGTTGTTCCTGGAATTGATGTTCAGCTCTCGCGTCACGGGCCCGTTGACGATGACCATGATGGCGGAGCCGCCAAGGCTGGACGATGGGCCAACCAGGTTGAACAGCGGGTCCAGCATGGCCTCGGAAGCGGCCAGCACCACCGGGAAGTACTCCGGCCTGCAGCCCGCCATGACGGCGTTGGCCGCGATCTTGCCTACCGTGATCTCCCGACGACGTTCCGGCAGGGTGCCGACTACCTCATCGGCTGGCCTGCCTCCGATTTCGAGGAACTGCCCTACCCGCTCCTCGGTGGGAGGCACAACCGGCAGGCCATCGGTCCAGCCCAACTCGTAAATCTGCTCAATAGCGTCGACAGGATCGTCCCATTCGATGCTGCGGGCGTCATTGGAACCGGTACTCATGGCTGAACCTCTCAATGCGACATTCTTGGGTAACCAAGCAAAGCTAGCACAAGGTCAGAGACAGGTCAACGAGAGCCGCCGGTAGCCGCCTTGACAGTGCTATGAGGCATGCCATAGGCTGTCGGGCGACCGTCCCAAAGTGGGGGTCATATAGCTGTAAATATGAGAGGAGTCCTTCCAATGGCTTTTGCATTTGAGCACGTGCATCTAAAGGCGCGAGACCCTGAGAAGACCGCGAACTGGTACGTTGAGGCGTTCAACTTCACTATAGTCAACGACAGAGGCGTTCGCCCTTCAGGTGACCGCTTCATTGAGTGCAACACGGCAGACGGGGTAATCATAAGGATATCCGGAGCCCGCACCGGTGAGGATATGGGACCTGGCAATGCCAATGTCCACTACGGTCTGGAGCACTTCGGTATCACCGTGGATGATATGGACTCGGAGCTGGAACGACTAAAAGCCCTGGGCGCTGTTGTCGATGAAGGCCCCAAAGACGGCGGTCGGCCTGGAAGCAAGGTTGCCTTCATCAAGACCCCTGACGATGTTCGCATTGAGGTTATGCAGCTAGGTAGCTAGCTGAGGGATCGACCAAACGTTATTTTAGGAGTTTGAATGATAGATCGAATATTGGGTGCGCTGCGGCTGAACCCTCACACCTTTGAGGAAGTGGAGGCCGACACCAGCGCGACGAAGCAGGCGGCTTTCGTTGTTATTATCGTCGCCATAGCTACAGGTATTGGTGGGATAGGTGGTGGCCCGCTTGGCTTCATAATGGGCATCGTCTCGGGCCTAATTTTCTGGGCGGCCTGGGCCTTCCTGACTTTCATCATCGGGACGACCATACTCAAGACACCTGAGACGCATGCGAACTGGTCGCAACTGGCTAGAACGACGGGCTTTGCCCAGGCTCCCGGCATCTTGAAGCTGTTTGGTTTCATTCCGGTGTTGGGCGGCATTATTGTCTTCATAGCCTCGGTGTGGCAATTGGTAGCCATGGTAATCGCTGTTAGACACGCATTGGATTACACGTCCACGATTAGAGCCGTGGCCGTTGTGATTATAGGTTGGATAGTCGTTATGATAATCGTCGGTTTGTTTGCGGTCACTTTTGGCGGTGCCCTAATCGCCGCCGGAGGGCCATAGACGAAACATGGGAGCGAAATAAATTGGCAAGACAGACTTTCTTTTCCAATCCAGACAAAAAGCCGTCAGGATTCTCCCCTGCCACCAGGGTCGGCAACCAGGTATTCATCTCGGGCCACGTCTCCGTTGACGCCGAGGGTAATGTCGTTGGCGTTGGCGACGCTGGCGCTCAGTCCGAGCAGTGCTTCAGGAATATCGAAGCTGCCCTTACGGCCGCTGGCGCCACGTGGGGCGACGTAACGAAGATAACCTGCTTCATGCTGCACCGGGAGGACTACCCCGCCTACGCTGCGGTACGGCTGAGGTACTTCCCTGAGAACGGGCCTGCCAGTAGCACGGTGTTCATTCCCGGGCTGGTCCGGCCCGAATACCTCATCGAAATAGAGGCCACGGCGGTATTGGGGTAGGCAATTGTTGTGCGCAGAGGTACAGGTCAGAACAAACTTTAACTGGGAAAATGGATTTATCCCGGATTAGGTGGAAACATGACAGACGAAGACTGCATCTTTTGCAAGATTAACGCTGGGGACATTCCCAGCGAAAAGCTTTTTGAGGACGACGACTGCTTCGCAATTCGAGACATCGCGCCCAAGGCGCCGACGCACCTGCTGGTCATACCCAAGGAGCACTTCACCTATTTGACGGGAATGACGGCAGGGTTTCAGCCCGTCATTGGCAGTATGTATAACGCTGCGCGACAGTTGGCCATATCCGAGGGCGTTGCGGAGCCTGGCTACAGGCTGATCGTCAATCAGCGGGACGATTCGGGCCAGGAGGTGCCGCACCTGCATATGCACCTGCTGGGTGGACGCAAGCTTGGCCCCATGGGCTAGGTCTAATGGCCAAGTGAATGGATGAACGAAAAGAGGGCTTCCCAAGATCGGGAAGCCCTCTTTTTTGCTTGGAAGCTGGTTCGCAACGATAATACCGGGCCTTGCATAGAAAGCTATTGGACACCTGTGGTTCGACAGGCTCACCACGAGCGTTGGGGTAGAATCCTGGTCACTCAAAGCTTGTCGAATGATTGGCGGCGAAAAATTCTACTTTTTGCGAAGAGGAAAGGATGCTATACGGGCATTTCCCGCTTCGTGTGCGCCCTGCCGATCTTGGCTGCCTCTTCGTTGTTTCCTGCGATTACCATGACACCTTCGTCGATCATATCAGTCACGTCGGCTGGAGTGACCGAGTTGAGGAAGAACAGGCCAGCTTTTTCGCACGCGGACTTGATGCGATTACGGGCCGCCGTAAGCTCAGGAGGCATCTGGTCCTTGGGTGGTAGGTGCTTGTAGCCGTGCACCAGACTCATGTCGCCGGGACCCCATTCCGCGAAGGCAATGCCTGGAATTTGCGTGCTCAACTCCACGTTGGACAGCGCTCGCTTGTTCTCGATCTTGAGGCCCAAGAGCATCTCGCCATTGGGATTTAGCGGCCATGGGTCTGCCTTGTCCAGGTAATCGTCGCCTGAAATGCCCCAGACTTCGCCAGCCTGGTTTTGCCCGCCAGCGCCGCGATGACCCTCGCCCAGGTTTTGGTCTACGCCGATCTTGTTGATGGGGTATCGGCAAGACTCAACAAACGCTCGGACCGCTCCGGGATTCTCCGCGTGGCAAAGGAGGATTCCATGCACGCCCCTGGAAAGGATCTGCCGGAACTGCCACGCATTTGCCCTGACAACCTCAGCGCTACCGCCGTCGACAGGAACTTCCACGATTACAGCGGGAGTGCGGTGGCCGCTGTTGGTGGGCCCACCGTCGATTAGGCCTCGCATGAACTGGTCTAGCCCGGCCATGTCGAAGGCGCCATGCTCCATACCAACGTTGATATAGTCGGCCCACGTTTTGGACATCTTAAGGCCCTCTTCGTAGTTCAGCACCGCCCCCGAATGCGCCCCGGTGTAATAGATAGGCTGGCCCTGTTCCAGAAGTTCGATCATCTTGTTTATTCTTTTTGGCATATTATTTCCTCTCGGCTTTTCGTCATTCCTTTGTTCGGGGAGTTTACCCCAATTCCGATTTGACGCCAACTGTCTCGCCGAAGTTCAGCGGGCCGGTACGACCTCGCGGATTTCCACGGTTACGTCGCCCGCGTCCAGCGTCAGTATGGCAATAGTCGCCGGCACCATAAAGGACGCGTAGGCCTGGCCTGGATTTACGAACAGCACGCCGTCTTTGGTCTCGTTTACTGGCACATGCAGGTGGCCGTAGAGGATGATGTCTACCGGCTCAGGGAAATCTGGGAGCAGCGCCTCGGGCTCGAATTCGGGGCCGCCCCAGGCCGGGTGTATCACCCCGACGCGCTTGCCCTCCACTTCGATTACCTCCACGTAAGGGATGGCGTTGCGCAGGTTCACAGGGTCCGTGTTGCCATGCACTACCACGGAGCGTTTGGCCTCCTGCTTGAAGCCTTCGACCACGTCCATTCGGACGAAGTCCCCGCAGTGGACGGCGATATCAGCCTCAGCGACGGCCTGTCGAATATCCGGATGCACTTCGTCCCATTTGTGGAAGTGGGTATCGGAGATGACTACTATTTTAGTGCTCATGCAGCGCGGATTTTAGCATACGTTGACCTATGATTCGCCGCCGGGCGAAGCCGATTTAAATATATGTCCTTCGTTTCTGTAATCGGTCTACTTGAGGGATTGACCTTTGTGCTACAATGCCGCCGTTAATTTATGGATATTTGGGCCATTGCGTCGGAGGCTGTTGATGTTTTCTAAAGGTTCTGTGAAGGTAGACGGACCCCTGAAGGGCGTTAAAGTCCTGGACTGGACCGTGTGGCAGTTTGGGCCTGTTTCTACTGCCATGATGGCAGACATGGGCGCGGATGTCATCAAAATAGAGTCGCTGGACGGCGACTCGGGCCGGGGGCTGTGGAGGGCGTCCAGCCTGACCATGGACCTTGGTGGCGGACGCAACGCCTACTTTGAGACGACAAACCGCGGCAAGCGCGGTATGGCAATAAATTTCAAGACCGAAGAGGGACGTGAGATCGCATACAAGCTGGTGAAGGATGCCGATGTTTTCGTGCAGAACTTCCGCCAGGGTGTGGCCGAGCGGCTAGGTATGGGTTACGAAAAACTCAGCGAGATCAACCCAATGCTGGTTTATGGTTCGGCTAACGGCTATGGCCCGAATGGTCCCGATTCTCACCTGCCTTCCTTCGACGGTTGCGGACAGGCCAGAAGCGGCCTGATGGTCTCCGCATCCGACCCCAAGGCTGAATACCCTACTCGCATCACTCAGGGCGTGTCCGACCAGATAGGCGCCATTATCCTGTGCCAGGGAGTCCTCGCGGCGCTGGTATGCAGGCACATTCAAGGCAAAGGCCAGAAGGTAGATACCTCTCACTTGAGCGCGAACATGTGGCTCCAGGGCATGGGCATGACAATGTCCTTGCTAAACAACGGTCGCAGCTTCCAGTCCTATGACCGGGAAGCCCCCACCAACCCATTGTCGAACCTATACAAGGGGTCGGACGGCAGGTGCATTCAGATGATGCACCTGCAGCCTGACCAATACTGGGAACCCCTCGCTCGTGTGATGGGCCTAGAGCACCTTGTGGGCGATCCCAAATTTAGTGACATGGCGGCTCGCGCCGAAAACTCAGTGGAGCTGGTTAAGATCATTGACGAGGTCTTCGCCACTAAGACAGCTGACGAGTGGGACGAGGCTTTCCGAGCGTCGGGAACGGACTTCATCTACGCCAAAGTGCAAAGCGTGGAGGAGTTGGTGGACGACCCGCAGGTGATCGCCAATGACTACATAACGGAATTCGAGCATCCTGTGCTCGGCTCTGTTAAAATGTGCAATCATCCCAACATATACAGCGAAACGCCTGCGGGAATCTGGCGGGAAGCCCCTGAACTTGGGCAACATACCGAAGAGATTCTCATTGATCAGCTGGGATACGATTGGGATGATATACAGAATCTCCGGGAGGCCGGAGCAATACTTTAAGAGCGTAATTATTTCGCTAAGGTGAGCCATGTGCTTACCCATATCCGGTATTCCAAAAACACTTAGGAGGAGCGATGGCTGAGATAAGCGGCGGGCATATATTTGCCAAGGCACTTAAGCATGAGGGTATAGAGTACGTATTCACGCTGAACGGTGGCCACATCTACAACCTATACGAGGGTTGTGCAGACGAGGGTATCGAGATAATAGATTTTCGTCATGAGCAGGTAGCGGCCCACGCGGCTGAGGGTTGGGCCAAAGTAACGGGTAAGCCCGGCGTGTGTATCGTCACGGCTGGCCCAGGTGTCACGGACGCGGTGACTGGAATTGCAAATGCTTTTCAGGCGCCAAGCCCTATGATTATCGTAGGTGGTAACGCCGGCATCAGCGATCACCTTCGTGGCGGTCTGCAGGATTTTGATAGCGCCACCTTCCTTCGTCCCATTACCAAGTTCTCCGAACAGGTCAAGCGCACGGACCGTATTGCGGACTACGTCTCCATTGCTTTCCGGCATGCCATGTCCGGCGTTCCTGGCCCCGTTTACCTGGAGATGCCTATCGACGTCGTAAATGGTATGGCCGAAGAGGACAACATTAAATACCCTGAACGCTACAGGACCGAAGCCAGGGCTTACGGCGATCCTGAGTACATCCAGAAAGCCATCGACATCATAAAGAGCACGGAGCGACCGATGGTGTTGGCTGGGTCTGATGTATGGTGGACACAGGCCTCTGAAGAGTTGAGGGAGTTCGTTGAGTTGATTGGCTCGCCAGTCTTCCTAAACGCAATGGGTCGAGGCAGCATTCCCTCCGACCATCCCAATCTAGGCAGTTTGGGCCGTCGCTACGGCATGGTAAAGTCTGACAGCGTAATCCTCATCGGAACGCCAATTGACTTCCGCCTAAGCTATGGCGCGGAAAGCCTGTTTCCCCAGAATCCCAAGCTGATCGAAATAATGACGGACGGATCCAAGATTGGTCAGAACCGTGCTGTCGATGCCGGTATCGTTGGCGACACCAAAGTCATTCTTCGGGCGATAATCGATGGCCTGAAGGCCTCAGGATATCAGACCCCGGGACGGGAATGGGTAGAAGAGGTCATCACCGAGGATGCGGCTCTCAAGGCAGTCGACGGACCTATGCTGAAAAGCGACTCCACGCCGATTCATCCCATGCGTCTGGTTGGCGACCTTCGTGACTTCCTGGACCGCGATGCCACTGTCATCGGAGACGGTGGTGACATCGTTACCTTCGCAGCCCGCGTGCTTAACATTAACGAGCCTGGACACTGGCTCGACCCGGGACAGTTCGGCTGCCTGGGTGCCGGTAGCGGATTCGCTGCGGCGGCGCAGCTTGCGCGTCCCGGCAAGCAGGTGGTCATTGTCTACGGCGACGGTGGATTTGGTCTGACCGGATTTGACGTGGAGACATACGTCCGCTTCAACCTTCCCATCGTCTCGGTAGTAGGTAATAACGGAGCCTGGAACCAGACCACCCAGGGCGTTCTAAAAAGGACTGGCCGGGCTTTGGCTACATACCTTTCGCAAGATACCGACTATGCCAAGATTATGGAAGGCATGGGCGGCTACGGCGAGCGCATTACCGATCCTAACGAGATCAAGCCCGCGCTGGCCAGGGCATTCGCCTCGGGCAAGCCTGCTGTGTTGGACGTCGTAATCGATCCTAACGTCTCCTACGGAGATATGGGTGGACGGTCCAGGGCACAGAGGCAGTACTAATTCAAACCTAGGCCAATCAACGGGCGACCCGCAA
>MUCK01000046.1 GCA_002816705.1 SAR202 cluster bacterium Casp-Chloro-G4 | reverse complement strand
TACAATCAACAGATCAGAGAGCTCGCCAATTCAGCCGATTCTCTCCACTAAGTTTTCTGTCCCACTTCGCTGAATGACAACAGGACCCGGGCCAACAGCTCCAGGTGATTAAAAGGCTTGATGATGTAGTCGTCCGCGCCCGCCTCAAGTCCCCTGACCTTGTCGAGTTCTGAGTCTCTCGCGGTGAGGAACATCACAGGAACGTCCGTATTGGCGCGAATCTGTTTGCATACATCGAATCCCTCGATGTCCGGCAGAGTCACATCCAAAATGACGAGGTCCGGCTTTTCAGCGTTAGCCGTCTCCAAGCCCTGCTTACCGTTTCCTGCCATAAGCACCGTGGCATCCGGCCAGCGGAGGTTAAAGGCTATGGAGATTATCTCCCGTATGTCCGGCTCGTCGTCTATTATGAGAATTTTCATTCGTTGCCTTCTATTGGAAGTAAGACCATAAAGGCGGCCCCGCCCAAAGGTCCGTCTTCAATCCAAATGGAACCTGAGTGCAGTTCCACCAGTGACTTGGTTATCGCTAGGCCAAGGCCGCTCCCAGAAACACCCTGAGATCGTTGGTCCTGCACCCTGTAGAACGCCTCAAATACCTGAGCCCTTTCCTCCGGAGGCACACCCGGGCCAGAGTCGCTTACCGTGAAAAGTACATTGGACCCCTTGCGTACCACACTGAAGGCGATTTCCGAACCTTCCGGAGAGTACTTCTGGGCATTGGAGACAAGGTTCACAAGTATCTGAGAAATTCTCTGTCTGTCGGCCAACATACGAGGCAGTTCTGGCTCTATCGACACTTCCAGTGTCTGACTTCTCTGAGTGATTAGAGGAGACAATATGCTGGCTGTCTCCGTCATCACAGAGGTGAGGTCCACGCGCTCCAACTTTAGTCGCAGGGAGGACTCCTCGATGCCCGCCATGTCCACGATGTTGGCCACTAGCGACTCCTGCCTCCCAACGTTGCGAGAGATGCTGTGCAAAAGTCGGCCATAGATCTCGCTACCTGGCTGGACGCTATCGCCTTCCAACAGCATGTCGGTGGCAGCCTTGAGCGAGGACAGCGACGTACGCAGTTCGTGGGAGATGTTGTACACAAGCTCCGACTTGAAGGCTGCCATACGATCCAGGCGGGTCAAGCGGTCCATCTCTTTTGCCAGTCGCAACGCCTTGTACATGGGCTGCGAGGCGGCGCAGGCGAACTGAATCAGCTTGACCTCATCCTCCGGCTGAAAGGCTCCGTAGGGGTAACCTCTTACTGCCACCAGTGCCCCGATAAGTTCGGCGTCCCGTAATATAGGCGCGGCCAGCAGGTGGTCCAGGCCCAGGCTTTCAAGGAAGACCGCCCCCTTGAAGGTGGGGGAAAGACCATTGCTCCCGCTGTCGCCCGACAGCGAGTAATTCACAACGTCACGGTCTTTGGAGGAGGCGTCACCCGGCTCGAAATCCAGTTTGGATGCCATACCGGAGCTGGAATTCCAGTCCAGCAGTCTACCCGTCCCCCCGGAGGCTATGCACTTGCCATCGGCAGCATCCGCTAGGAGTAGACCGACGCCGTCAGTCTCGTTCATCAGGATTGCCTCAGACGCGCTGATGGCCATTCGCTCTAGAATCTCGCTGATGTCACCGGGACTCGCGATCTGCGAAAAAAGCTCGTCAAATTCATCCATTTGCGGTGAATCCGCCTCGACATCAGCAGCCGGTCGAAACCCGAAGGCCCAGGCTACGTTGGACCAGAGTAGAGCCATAAAACGGAGTTGCTCCGCATCAAAGTGTTGCCTGCGGGGCCCCGTCAGAAGCGCCGTGCCAGCCAGAGAGCCCGGCAGATTCCCAGGCAAAATGACCAGAGACTCCCCCAGGGCGGAGCCTACCGATTCGCCCACGATATCCTCAATATCAGAAGCATTTGTCCCTGTAGCCTTATCAAGCCGGAAATCTGCGTTTCCAGCGCCTTCAATTAGCCGATTGAAGGCCTCCCGAATGCTGTAATCATCATCTGTGAGATTAGGAATACAGACGTCTCCGTTAGCGTCCACAAACGCCGTCAAACTCACACCGTACATAGTCTCCAATGCGCCACGAAACCCTGCGACAACCTGATCGGCCTCAGGCGATGGGCCCGCCAAATCCGCCAGTTCAGCCAGAGTCTGCAAACGTATCGCGTATGTCATTGCCTGGGCGTAACCCAAAAGGATAATGAGGCCTGCCAACAAGGTCGCTGCCGTCCAGTAAATGACGTACAGCCCCACAGGCTGAGGTTCGCCCAGCCGCAGAAAATGAAATGCAACCAGCGCCAAACCGATAACAACCCCTGAACCAATCAGGAGCCACGGACGCTGGCGCTTAAGTCTGGCGACGCTATCCATCAGTCTTTGACCACAAAAGCAATCTGGCCATAGCAAGAGATTGGGACGCACATGTCCCACTTCGTTTATATGGACAGATTTCGCGCCAGCCAATTATCAAGGGATAAGTTTTAAGTAATCGGTTTTTAGCATCTGGTTTCCCCCCGCGGTTGCCGCTCGCAATTAACTAAAAACAAATTACTGCGAACTAACTACCAGGTCTTGACCACCATCGTTATTCCAGGCTGGAAATTTCTTTACAGGTGGCCAAGAATCGTGTACCGTCAGCCCAGAAAAAGAATACCGAAAAGGGAGCGAGTTCTCGCCACGACCTGGGTAAAACCCTTTGACAATGGTCATGGCTGAACACGGCTCACCCTCTCAATGACGCGGCATTAGGCTACGGCTGCCTACAAATAAATGGAGGCCGAATACGTAAATGGCGACACAAGAGCAGTTCGATGTTGTAGTGGCAGGAGCGGGCAACGCAGCTTTAAGCGCGGCGCTAGCTGCGTCGGACCAAGGGGCGTCCGTTGTGGTCCTGGAGAAGGCCCCAGAATACCTGAGAGGGGGAAACTCCTACTTCAGCGGCGGACTATTTAGGTTCGTTTACAACGGCATAGACGACATCATGGAGGTCATACCCGACATTACCGAAGAGGAGCGGGAGAACATGGACGTGGGAAGCTATCCCCAAGCCAAGTTCTACGACGACCTGATGCGCGTGACGGAGGGCCTCTCCGACCCCGAGCTGGCGCAGGTCCTTATAGGTCAGTCCCTGCCCACGATGAAGTGGCTCCAGCGGCAGGGCGTCCGCATGGTTCTAGCCTACGGAAGGCAGTCTTTTATGCACGAGGGCAAGTACCGCTTCTGGGGAGGCCTCATAGTCGAGGCGGTTGGCGCGGGCAAAGGCCTGTCAGATCAGGAGTTCCAGGCTGCGGAACGCAAGGGCATCTCCATTCTGTACCAGACCAAGGCCGATAAGCTGCACATCGACACACAGGGCAACATCAGCGGCATTACCGTTCGCGGCCCTGAAGGCTACCGCGAAATTAAGACCAGGTCAGTCGTTCTGGCGTGCGGCGGCTTCGAGGCCAACGCCGAGATGCGCACCAGGTACCTGGGACAGGGCTGGGAACTGGCCAAGGTACGCGGCACCCAGTTCAACACGGGCGACGGCATACGAATGGCCCTGGACATCGGCGCACAGTCTTTCGGGCACTGGAGCGGCTCCCACGCCGTAGCCTGGGACATGAACGCGCCTCCCACAGGGGACAGGGTTATCGCGGACCTCTTCCAAAAGCACTCATACCCCTTTGGGCTTATCGTCAACGTGAACGGAGATCGATTCGTGGACGAGGGCGCCGACCTGCGCAACTATACCTATGCCAAGTACGGCAAGGAGATTCTCAAGCAGCCCCAGCGCGTGGCATTCCAGTTATTCGATCAGAAGACCAAGCACCTGCTGAGGGACGAGTACTTCATTCCTCAGGCGTCCGTAGTGGAGGCAAACACCATAGAGGAACTGGCCGATGGCATGAGCATTGAGCCCGAAGCGCTGGCGGCCACGGTGCGCAATTACAACGCCGCGGTGCAGCCGGGCGAGTACAACCCCACTGTGCTAGACGGCAAGCACACTGAGGGAGTGGAGCCCCCCAAGTCCAACTGGGCTTTGACGCTGGATGAGCCACCTTACATGGGATACGCAGTGACCTGCGGACTCACGTTCACCTTCGGCGGGCTCAAAATTAACCCTCAGGCACAGGTAATTGATACGGAGGACCGGCCCATCCCCGGTCTCTATGCGGCGGGCGAGCTGACCGGCGGGATCTTCTACAACAACTATCCCGGCGGCTCAGGCCTGACGTGCGGCGCGGTGTTCGGCAAGATTGCCGGCGAGGGGGCGGGCAAGTTCTCGTCGGGCGGCTAACCGACGACACTCCGACATCTGCCATACCGACAAATGAGATAAAAGCCTGTTAAGGAGCAAATATGGTTACGCCTCGAGAAGACTGGCTAAAGCTTACCGAAGAGGGAACGCTGGAACCAGACCTGCCTATATGCGACCCGCACCACCACCTATGGGACCGGCCGGACAACCGCTACATCCTCGAAGACCTCCTGAGTGACACAAATTCGGGCCACAACATAACGAGCACCGTCTTCGTCGAGGCGTCCTCCGAGTACAGGCAGAGCGGGCCGGATGAGCTAAAGCCTCTGGGCGAGACCGAGTACGTCTATAGCAACAGTGGCATGCAGGGCAGCACGGATGTCATCGCGGGCATCGTGGGTCACGTGGATTTCACGATCGGCGAACGCGCCGGCGAAATACTAGACATGCACATTGAAACAGCCCACGGGAAATTCCGAGGCATACGCCACGCGTCCCCATGGGACGCCAGTCCAGACATTCCGGCCTACCGCAGGCCACCCAAGGGTCTACTAGGCGATTCCAAGTTCCGCGAAGGCTTTGCCCAGTTGCAGCCTCGAAACCTCTCCTACGACGCGTGGCTGTATCACCCGCAAATCCTGGAGCTGGACGGCCTGGCCAAGGCCTTCCCTGACACCACGATAATTCTGGACCACATTGGGGGGCCACTGGGCATCGGGCCGTACGCAGACAAGCGTGACGAGATTTTCCCGCAGTGGCAGGCTGACATGGCAAAGCTGTCCGAAAACCCCAACGTTGTCGTCAAGGTCGGGGGTTGTGGAATGGTGACCTACGGCTTCGATTGGCACCTGCAGGACACGCCACCTACATCGGAGCAACTAGCCGAGCGCACGGCCCCCTATTACATGTGGTGCATCGAGAAGTTCGGGCCGGAGCGTTGCATGTTCGAGAGCAATTTCCCTGTGGATAAGGCTTCTTTCTCCTACAACGTAATGTGGAACGCCTTCAAGCGTATGTCCAAAGATTTTTCAGCAAGCGAGCGAGCGTCACTGTTCCACGACACCGCCACCAGGGCATATAGGCTGAGCTAAGGACAGATTTACCAAAGGGTTTGCGCCTGTGGAAGACCAGTACATAACAATCGTCATTCGCCTCGTGTTGGCAGCCGGGGCCGGCTCCCTTGTAGGTATCGAGAGGACCTACTTCGGTCGGCCTGCAGGCTTCCGGACGCATGCGCTGGTTGCCACAGCTTCTAGCCTGCTAATGCTGCTCACCGTCTACCAGTTCCAGGCCATTCCAAACATCCCCGTGGAGGCCGTACGCACCGACCCCACTCGCATGGCCCAGGGCATCATGACGGGCATCGGATTCCTGGGGGCTGGCGTAATCATTCGGGAAGGCCTGACCATTCGCGGCCTGACCACCTCCGCCTCCATATGGATTACAGCGTCTATTGGCATAATGATCGGCTCCGGGATGCTGTTCGCAGCGTTAATAGCCTTGATACTCACAGTGGGCACGCTCTCCGTGCTGCGACTGGTGGAAAACAAGGCCCCAACCTACAGCTTCGCTCGGCTGCGAGTACGATTTAACGAGGACAACTCTACTCCGGAGAACGAGTTTCAGTCGATGGTCAAGACCCACGAATTCACCTGCACAACCACCAGCTACCGCGTGGACACCCATATGATGCAGTACGAGATGACCATACGAACCAAAAACACGGACAACTTCCGGAAGCTGGCGGAAACCCTAAACAACATGGAAAGCGTCCACGACTTCGCCATCGCTCCGACGCAGACGTAAGTTGGCGCAATATCCTCTGCAGGATACGCCCGATGACCGAAATATCGATGCTGGCACATGCCCGGCAAATGTTCGCTTGACCACCACCCCATTACACCTTTATAGTAGCGTCCGACCAAATCACGCGCTCTAAAGGGACACGGACTCATTTCTCGATGCTTATTGCATAGGCTTTAGATAGGGGGAACAGTATGGCTTTTGGAAGCGGTAATTATACCTATGAACTGGACAGCGGCTGGGGCAAACTGCCGGACGGTATGGAGTTCAAGCAGGTTGCCGGTGTGGCCGTTGATAAGAACGACAACGTTTATGTTTACAACCGAGGCACTCACAACCTGGTGATCTTTACTCGTGAGGGCGACATGATCACCTCATGGGACGTAGAGCACAAGGAGCCTCACGGCGTACTGGTCGACGACAATAACGACATCTTCCTGGTGGACAGAAACTCTCACGTGGTGCTGAAGTACAACCAGGAAGGCAAGCTTCTGCTAACGCTGGGTTCCAGGGACAAGCCTTCCGACACCGGTGAGCAGACACAGCGGTTCCTGGTAGAAAAGCCCGGCGGACCGTTCAACATGCCGACAGATGTCGCAATTGGGGACGGCGGGGATATCTTCGTTTCCGATGGATACAGCAACTGCCGCGTGCATAAGTACAGTTCTACTGGATCGCTCATCCTATCTTGGGGCGAGCCCGGCAAGACCAATCCTGGCGACTTCCATCTGCCACACGGCGTTGGCATCGACCACGAAGGGCGAGTCGTCGTCTGCGACCGCGAAAACCACCGGGTTCAGATCTTCAATCAGGAAGGCGAGTTCTTGGCTATGTGGACGGGCTTCCGGCAGCCTACCACCGTCTCGTTCGGACCTGATGGTGAGGCTTATGTATCGGAGCTGCAGCATCGCCTGACCATCGTTGAGGCGGCCACCGGCAAGGTGCTGTCCCAGCTAGGCGGCGAAAGCAGCCACGAGCCAGGCCAGTTCGTCGCACCACACGGCGCCGCCGTCGACTCTCACGGCGATATGTACGTCGGCGAGGTGCTTGAAGGCCAGCGAATACAGAAGTTCATTAGACAAAGGTAATAAAGCATTCAGCTTTTCAGCCACTAGCAGTCAGCTAAAGTCTTACAGGCAAAGCTGGTGGCTGATTGCTTTCAGCCCCGAAAGGAGTGTCCCATGAACGGTGACCAGGTTCTGGCTAAGATTCTCAAGGCCGAGGGCGTTGAGTGGATCTCCTGCTTTCCCGCCCAAACGCTGATTAACGCCTGCTCCGTGGAGGGGATACGTCCCGTCATGTGTCGGCAGGAGCGCGCGGGCGTCAACATGGCCGACGGCTTCAGCCGCGTAAACAACGGCAACAAGATCGGCGTATTCACCATGCAGGTAGGGCCGGGCGCTGAGAACGCATTCGGCGGCGTGGCGCAGGCCTACGCCGACTCGGTCCCCATTCTGCTTATCCCCGGCGGCAACCCGGCTGCCCGGCAGGGCGTCCACCCCAACTTCGAGGCAGTACCCAACTACCAGGGCATCACCAAATGGGCCGGCAACATCAACATGGTCGAGCGCATCCCGGAGATGGTTGGCCGAGCCATGACTCAACTCAAGCATGGCCGCCCAGGCCCGGTGCTGCTGGAGTTCCCAGGCGATGTTGCCCAAGCTGAGTTTCCAGGCACCCTGGACTACAAGCCTGTTAAGGTCCGCAAGTCCGGCGCGTCCCAGGAGGACGTTCGAGACCTGGTAACGGCACTACTTAAGGCCAAGAACCCGGTCATCAACACAGGACAGGGCGTGCTTTACGCCGAGGCCTCCGATGAGCTGGTAGAGTTCGCAGAGTTGACCAACATCCCGGTGATGACGACCCTGGCGGGCAAGAGCGCCTTCCCGGAGACGCATCCGCTGGCTCTGGGCACCGCCGCGTCGTCAGGAACGCTGATGGCCGCGCGCTTCCTGGAGAAGACTGACTTCGTTTTGGGCATGGGGACCAGCTTCACCATATCGAACTTCAACGCGCCCATGCCGGCAGGCGTCACGCTAGGCCACTCCACCAACTGCGCCGAGGACGTTAACAAGGACTACAGGGCGGAATACGGCGCCATCGGCGACGCCAAGATAGTCCTGCAGCAGATGATCGAAGAGGTCAAACGGCAGTTAGGGGCAGAGGGCAGGGGCGACGTAACCGGCGTTCGTGCCGAGATACAAAAAATCCGCGAGGAGTTCATGGCCGTGTGGGGTCCCAACTTCACGTCGGACGAGGTGCCCATCAGTCCTTACCGAGTGATCAACGAGATGATGGCCAACGTGGACATCGACAACGCCATCGTCACCCACGACTCCGGCTACCCCCGCGAGCAGATAGTGCCCTTCTGGCCCGTGACGAAGCCTCGTGGCTACCTCGGGTGGGGCAAGTCGACACAGCTGGGCTACGGCCTTGGTCTGGCCCTGGGCGCCAAGCTGGCCGCGCCGGAAAAGACGGTCATCAACATCATGGGCGACGCCGCATTTGGCATGTCCGCCATGGACATCGAGACGGCGGCGCGGTCCAACATCGGCACGCTGACCATCGTTCTGAACAACGGCGTCATGACTCACTACTACGACCACTTCCCGCATGCCACGGAGCACTGGGGCAGCAACAAGCTGGGCGGCGACTACGCCAAGGTGTCAGAGGGCCTGGGCGCATATGCCGAGCGCGTGGACAATCCCGACGAGGTCGGCCCCGCCATCCGCCGCGCGCTGGAGCAGACCCGCGAGAACCGTCCTGCCGTGCTGGAGATAATGACCAAGGAAGAGGTAAACATCGCCCGCTACTGGCGTTAGTTTTGTATCTTTTCGATGGGTTCAGGCAAAGCCCGCCTCGCCAAATTTGGCGAGACGGGCTTTTTTTGTTGGCGGTCCCTGCCCAATGTCATTCCTCGTCGTGCCTCCTTGGAACGACAAACGGACAAAAACCATTGTCCTGAGTCAACGGGTATAATGCACCTCACCATGCGAATTCTCAAGAAGTTTTCCGCACAATCCCTTCTGGCCAATGCAAAATCACGCCGTGTAAGCCCCTTGGCAGCGGTGATCATCTTGGTTGTGGCCTTCGTGGTAATAGGCATACCAGCTCTAGTGGGCACCGGCGTGCTGGAGTTCGGATTTGGCGATATGACCTTGAAGGACTGGATGCAGTTGCTTCTGATCCCGCTGTCCATCGTCGTCATCGGCACCCTGATCCAACGCTCAGAAAACAGGACTGACCGCAGGATTGCGGAGGAGCGCGTCCAATCAGACCGTGAAATCGCAGGCGGGCGCGTGCAACAGGAGACGCTGAACAGCTACCTGGACAGCATGGGCACGTTCATCGTCAACAACGCCCTGAACAACGAGCGAGGTGTTCAGGTCATGCGGGCCAGGACCGCCGCCACAATCCGCGTCCTGGCTAATGTGGAACACAGAAATGCGGTGTTCGGCTTCCTGAGGGACGCCGCCCTGCTGGGCGGTCCTGAAGCGACAGGCGGCGATGACGATGCCAGCGGTTCCCACACCGGAGATGCGAAACTAATCTCCGTCCTGAAGCGTATCGACCTGTCGCGGGCCGACTTGACGAGCGCCTTCCTGATGGGGGCCGACCTGTCGCGGGCCTACCTGGCGGAGGCCGACCTGTCGCGGGCCAACCTGACGGGGGCCTACCTGACGGGGGCCGACCTGAACGGGGCCGACCTGACGGGGGCCTACCTGGCTGGGGCCTACCTGACGGGGGCCTACCTGGCTGGGGCCGACCTGCGGGGTGCAGTCGGCACGACCAACACCCAACTCGCTCAAGCCGCCTCTATCATCGGAGCAACTTTCCCCGACGGCACGGTGATCGAGACCGAAGAGCAGCGGAAGGAATTCAAAACCCAGTATGGCTGGGGGTAGTGACACCCCTACCTCCCCGCAGCCACTAGCCGCTTCACGGGAGGGCGGGCCAGCAGGCTGAGCGCGGCGCAGGCGATGGGCAGGCCTAGAAATGCCAGAATGGCGACGTTGTAGTCGCCCGTCCTGTCGAAGATGAAGCCGAAGGGCAGCGGGCCCAACGCCGAGGAGGCCACCATCGCAGAGCTGGCCACGCCTCTAATGCTGCCGATGTGCGCCCGGCCAAAGTAGTTGGGCCAGATAACGTTGGTCACTGTCATGATGGTTCCCTGGGTTAGGCCCATAATGCCGCCGTAGGCGAAGGCCTCCCAGGCCTCGGACACGTTCAGCACCCACAGCATGGTCATCAGCAGCCCTACCTGTCCAGCCGCAAGCAAGAACCGGTTCGGCAACTTGTCTGCCAGGAACCCGCCCAGGAATGTGCCGACCAGTGCTATTGGCGCAGTAAAGCTCAGCACTCCGGCAGCCATGCCCGCCCCCAGCCCTTTGCTGACCATCAGCGATATGTGGTGGAAAGCCAGCGCCGTGCTAATCATGGAGAGGGACGACCCGGCGATCAGCAGCAGCCAGAAGGACCTGGTGCGAACGGCCTCACCTAGCGTCCAGTCCTGCGACCGTGAATCGCCAGGCCTATCGCTTGCCCCTTCTGCCGTGCGTCTGTCGCCGTCGGGAAGCATGCCAATGGCCTCCGGGCTGCGTCGCACCAAAAACACGCCGGTGGGCACGAGGGCTATCCACACAATCAGACCTAGCACTCCCCACGCGCTGCGCCATCCCACCGCCGCTATGAGGAAGAAGGTCAGCATCGGGAACGCCGCCTGGCTGGCAGGCGACGCCAGCGCCATGAAGGCCATGGCCCTTCCCCGCATGCGGACGAACCACATTGCCGCCAGCGTAGTAGAGATCAGGCCAAGAGAGCCCTGGCCCAAGGCCCGTATTGCCAAGAAGCCAAAGAAGAGCTGCAAAGGCTCGTCTACGAACCGCATCAGCTGAATCGCCACGCCGAAAATTAGCGAAACGGCTACGAGCATTACCCGCCCGCCGTACCGGTCCAGCATCTTTCCGACGACAGGCACCAGCGTCGCGGCGGTGATGGTGCCGCCGGTGTAGAGCCCAGCGTACAGCGTGCGGCTCCAGCCCAGGTCGTTCAGCATTGGGTCCACGAATATGGAAACAACATAGGTCTGGCCCGGGCCCGAGAAGAACATGCCCATTCCTCCAGCTGCCAAAACCACCCAGCCGTAGAAGAACGGCAGGCGATGCATCCAGGAGTCGGTTGCGGC
>MUCK01000045.1 GCA_002816705.1 SAR202 cluster bacterium Casp-Chloro-G4 | reverse complement strand
CACTCTACCTGCCTATAGTCTCCACTAATTTCAGGTCCATTTGTGTCCCACTTTCGCTGACGGTCTACACTACTTGACCCCGACCTACTTACTAAAAATTGGAAAAGGCTACGTATTAAGGAGGGGTTAAGTTTCAGGTTGCATGACCTCCGGCATTTTCACGCCACCGCTTTGATTGAAAGCGGCGTACACATCAAAGCAATTCAAGGAAGGCTAGGTCATAGTTCCCCTTCATTGACGATGTCCATTTATGCGCACCTCACCCCGCAAATGGATGCGGACGCAGCCGAGGTCTTTGAGAGCGCCATGGGGTAATCCGTTAGCATTTTGTTAGCAAATCGCCAAATTAGGCAAATGTAGAGGGGCCGCTGAAATTGTAGCGGCCCCTTTGTTATGCGACTTTAGAGGAGTGACCCGCCTCGGGATTGAACCGAGAACCTACTGATTAAGAGTCAGTTGCTCTGCCGATTGAGCTAGCGGGCCACGTATGAGCGGTGGTCACTGTGATGCCGCGCACCACAACAAGAGGTCAATTTATTGTAGCGACGGGCCTACAACTGCGTCAAGAAGATTCTGAGGCGCGGAACAGTTTATTGACGGCCTACTGGGCCTATGCTATCCTTCCTCGTGAAAAGTTGCACATACTTTTCGGTCTGACGTTCAGAACCTCCGGGGACTCCCTTTTCGGCATATGATGGGGATGCCCAAGTAAGGCGAAATTTCACCAGTGCTGCAGAGCCGGGCGCCGGGTCCCAAGTCCCTGATTGCCTTCCGCGTTTTGGCGCTTGCTTCGTCAGTTGCAGCCCTTGCTCAGATTACATTGGGCGGCGTGGTTCGTGTTTCCGGGTCTGGACTGGGTTGCCCCGACTGGCCTTTGTGTCATGGCCAATTGATACCTCCTTTTGAATTGGCCACTCTGATCGAATACTCCCATAGGCTTTCTGCCTCCGTCCTAAGTTTTCTTGTGCTGGCGACGCTGATACTGGCGTGGCTTTTTCTTCGCAATAACCGGTGGGCTTTGTGGCCTACCGCCATTGGCATGGGCCTCGTCATCGTAGCGGCGGCCCTGGGAGGGGCAACAGTGCTTACCGAGCTACGTTGGTGGGTGCGCCTTATCCACCTGGCAGTCGCAGAGGGCGTGGTGGCATGCATGGTTATCGCGGCAGTAGCTGGTTGGCGCGGCGGTAAGCCGGAGGCAGCTAATGCCAAGCAGTACACGGCTGGGTTCCGTAAGCACCTTTACGCTACACTCACGGCCGTGTTTATTTTGATATTATCCGGATCCTATGTCGTGGGCTACGGCGCGGGTTCATCATGCGCCACATGGCCCCTGTGTCAGGGAAGCCTTTTCCCAGAAGGGGGCGCGTACGCCATCCACATGGGACACAGATACATCGCGGCAATCGTTGGTCTCATGATCATCGGCGCGGCAGCTATCGCCTGGAAACAACGCCACGTATCGTATTCAATGGGCGTCGCAGGGCTCGTCTTGGCTGGCGTGTTTATTCTACAAACAATGGTCGGGGCAGCTACCGTCTGGGCAGGGTTTAGCCCCGAAATGAAGGCGATTCATCTGAGCCTGGCAACCCTAGTTTGGATGTCGCTGGTTCTCATGACTGCAATGGTAGTAGTGCCTATGTGGTCCGAGGCTGATCAGCACGCCCCTTCGATGTCTTCTGCATCTCCTCTTGAAGGAGCCACCTCATGATTATTTCGCAGGCGACGGACATACGGACGTTAATCCGGGCTTACATCACGCTCACTAAACCCCGAATAATCATGATGCTCCTGTTCACTGCCCTCGGCGGCCTGTTTTTGGCGTCACGAGGCGTTCCTGACCTGGCAACTACGCTGCTGGTACTGGTTGGAGGCACTCTGGCGTCCGCGGGAGCCAACGCACTGAATCAAAGCATGGATCGGGACATAGACGAGGCCATGCGGCGCACTCAGACCAGACCGGTTGTAGTGGGCATGATTCCATCTCACCACGCCGTGATCTTCGGCATAGCGGTTAATATAATTGCATTCATCCTGTTGGCAAGCCTGGTGAACGTACTTAGCGCAGTGCTAACGTTGGGCGCCACATTGTTTTACGTGATTGTTTACACCAAGGCGTTGAAACGCACTTCAACGCAGAACATCGTCATCGGCGGCGCCGCGGGGGCGATACCGCCAATGGTAGGGTGGACAGCCGTAACTGGCACGATAGGTCTGCCGGCCATATATCTATTCGCCATCGTGTTCTTCTGGACGCCGCCTCACTTTTGGGCATTGGCGCTGCTCCTCAAGGACGATTATGCCAGGGCTAAAGTACCCATGCTTCCGGTCGTGGCCGGAGTCTGGGAAACCAAAAAGTCCATACTTTTGTATACGGTCCTGATGTTGGCGCTCACCTCCATGTTTTATGCCACGGGCGCGGTGGGCCTAATATATCTGGTAAGCTCTGCTGTTGCAGGAGTGCTATTCATTTACTACGCGTGGCGGCTCCTGAGGAACCCGGAAATTCAAGGGGCGAAGGGACTATACCTGTATTCATTGCTTTACCTGGCTATCCTATTCACAGCCATAATTGTGGATAGCCTGGTCAAATTTTGATTTGGACGCTGTTCGCCCCATTTAGAGCCTTGACTATAGAATGACGGCTCTGTTAGATTCTTATGCTGTTGCGCAGCCCATTTATTCGCTGTATCGGACGTCAGGGAGGACAACACCTAACACATGCTTAGCGTAAAACAACGCTCCCGTCAGCTTGTCAGTTTTACTGTAATCGGCGCCATGTTAGCCCTGGTCCTTGGCTGCACTCCTTCCAACCCACAGTCCACTTTCGATG
This sequence comes from SAR202 cluster bacterium Casp-Chloro-G4, assembly GCA_002816705.1. Lineage (GTDB taxonomy): Bacteria > Chloroflexota > Dehalococcoidia > Lucifugimonadales > JADFKI01 > Casp-Chloro-G4. Next base: position 8,580 of record MUCK01000045.1, on the reverse strand, counting down.
CATTAGGCCCAATCGCTGAAATGCAGCTTTTCGTTTTCAACGTAATTTTTTGGATAGGCGCCGTCGTCTTCGTACTTGTTGAAGGCGCTCTAGTTTACATAATAGTCAAATTCCGAAGGCGCCTCGGGGATGGCGACCCCGTTCAGACGCACGGCAACACCAGAATGGAAATCGCCTGGACCATCGCCCCGGTAATCATCCTGATCATAGCGGCAGTGCCCACCATACAGGGCATCTTTCTTATGGCCAACTCCCCCCTGACACCGGCGCAGGGCGGCCTGGAACTCGACGCAATTGGCCACCAGTGGTGGTTTGAATTTCGTTATCCCAACCCCAACGACCCCAACCAACAGATCGTTTTTGCCAACGAACTTCACATGCCTGTTGGTGAACCCGTGAATATAAACCTCCGCTCAGTAGACGTAATCCACAGCTTCTGGATCCCTAAAATGGGCGGCAAAGTTGATATGGTACCCAACAACGACAATGGCATGTGGCTTCAGGCGAATTCCCAGGGGGAGTTTTACGGTCAGTGCGCGGAGTTCTGTGGAGTCTCACACGCCAACATGCGTTTCAAAGTGATAGTCGAATCCAGAGACAGCTTCAACGCCTGGTTACAGGCACAAGCTGTACCGGCACCGGACCCGATAGACGCCCTCGCCTTGCAGGGCAAGGAGCTTTTCCGAAGCGCCGGGTGCACGGGCTGCCATGCCACAAACAGCGTTATGAACCTGGCAGAAGGCGGCAGAAGGCTGCCAGGCCGAGTTGGCCCCAACCTTTCCCACGTCGCCAGTCGGCTTTACCTGGCAGGGCTATTGCCTAACAAGGACGAAGGCAGCCTTACGGTCAACGACGCCCTGCTGCAACAGAATCTGAAGACCTGGCTGAGCGACCCAGACGACGTTAAGCCCGGCAACATCATGACCAGGGATGCGAAAGTGTATTCAGACCCCGACAGCAAGCTGGAAGAGCGCGAAATTGACGCCTTAGTAGCGTATCTGCTGACCCTGAACTAGACGGCGACTTCTACATAAATTTGCAAGGATCAGCACGGAGGAAGGGATGACAACAGTTCCGTTCGCGATACCAAGGCCTACCCACCCTACGGGCGTTTGGTCTTGGATTACCACGATCGACCATAAGAAGATCGGTGTACTCTACGGAGTCACTGCCTTCGTCCTATTTATAATTGGCGGCCTCGAAGCGCTGTTGATGCGCATCCAGTTGGCTGGACCCAATCAGGATATCGTCAGCCCGGAGGTTTTCAACCAGCTCTTCACCATGCACGGGACGACAATGATCTTCCTGGCTGTGATGCCGCTGAGTGCTGCGTTCTTCAACTTCGTGATTCCACTCCAGATCGGCGCTCGAGACGTCGCCTTCCCTCGGCTGAACGCATTCAGCTACTGGACGTTCCTAGGCGGAGCCATTCTGCTGAACTCCAGCTGGTTTCTGGGAGGCGCTACCAACGCAGGCTGGTTTGGGTACGCCCCGTTAACCAGCACGGCCCAAAACCCGGGCAACGGTATCGACTTCTGGATCATCTCTTTGCAAGTGTTGGGGGTAGCTTCATTAGCCGCCGCGTTTAACTTCATCGTAACGATAGTTAACATGCGTGCACCCGGCATGTCCTTCATGCGGATGCCGCTGTTCACCTGGATGACCTTTATTACTGCCATTCTTCTGGTGCTGGCCTTCCCAGTAATCACAGTGGCGCTTATCGAACTCTACTTCGACCGCACCTTTGGCATGAACTTCTTCAACGTGGCCACAGGCGGAGACCCCGTCCTATGGCAGCACCTTTTCTGGGTGTTTGGTCATCCCGAAGTCTACATACTAATTCTCCCCGCAATGGGCATTGTTTCGGAAATTCTGCCGACCTTCGCCAAGAAGCCTCTGTTCGGTTACTCGACGGTGGTACTGGCGGGGGCCATCATCGCCTTTATGGGTTGGATGGTATGGAGCCATCACATGTTCACTGTGGGCCTTGGCCCCATCCCGACAGCGGTCTTCACGCTGACAACAATGGCAATCGCGGTGCCGACTGGTATCAAGATATTCAACTGGATGGCGACGATCTGGGGCGGGAGCATGGAATACAAAGCACCCCTGCTGTTCGCATTAGGGTTCATCGCCTTGTTCACCATTGGCGGCATCAGCGGAATCATGCACGCGATGGCCTCGTCGGATGCACAGCAGCAGGACACCTATTTCATCGTTGCGCACATTCATTACGTACTGTTTGGCGGAGCGATTGTGGCAGTGGTCGGCGGCATCTACTACTGGTTCCCTAAGATTACCGGCCGCATGTACAACGAGGCAATCGGTAAGCTCAACTTCTGGGTTATGTTCGTGGGAATGAACCTCGTGTTCTTCCCAATGCACTTCCTTGGATTGGACGGTATGCCCCGACGAATCTACACGTACGACGCCAATATGGGGTGGTCCCTTTGGAACGGCGTTTCGACACTAGGGGCACTGGTACTTGGCCTCTCATTCCTTATTTTCATCTATAACATAGTCACCAGTTGGAGGAACGGCGAGGCCGCAGACGGCGATCCGTGGGACGGCAGAACCCTGGAGTGGTCCATGTCTTCCCCTCCACCTGAGTACAACTTTGCGGAGATCCCAACTGTATACGACAGAGACGCATGGTGGGCCGAGAAGCGCGGCCAGGTGCATCACGGAGTGCCTGTCGGAGGCGGCTCGGGCGAGGAAGAGCACTCCATACATATGCCGCAACCTTCGTACTGGCCGATAGTCGTTTCCATAGGTCTCGTAATTGCTGGCTTCGGTCTTGTTTACCACGGCACTTATTTTGCCGTAGCGGCATTCGGCGTGCTGATCGGAATGATTGGCGTATACGCGTGGTCTTTTGAACCCGTAAATGATCCTGAATAATATTCGCAGACGGCCCGCTAACGGAGGCTGATAAGTGGCACAAGCAACCGCACATCATGGAGAACACGAGGCTACAACTACAGGCCTGAATCACAGGAAGATGCTCATGTGGGCCTTCCTAGGTTCGGACTGCATGTTCTTCGGCTCCTTGATAGCAACTTACCTGGTATACAAGAACCGGAGCCTCTCGGGCCCGCTGCCAGTAGACGTCTTTAGCATACCGACAACATCGGTGAGCACTTTCGTGCTGCTGATGAGCAGCATGAGCATGGTGTTGGCCTACGCTGCCCTGCGGCGCAACCGCATGAAGACCTTCCGAATCTGGCTGGCTTCCACTGCCCTTATGGGCATGACGTTCCTGGCCTTCCAGGTCTTCGAGTTTCATGCCTTCGCGAATCACGAGGTCGTTGTCGACTGCACCGCCCCAATAGGTGAGTTAACAGCCCTTGAGCAGTCCGTTGCCGCAGATTGCGAGCCCGGTCAACACGAGATCGAAAAACAGGTCGGCTTGACACCCAGAACTAACCTGTTCGGGTCAACCTTTTTCACGCTTACCGGCTTCCACGGCGCTCACGTAACCTTGGGCGTAGTATGGCTTTTGTCCATGTTCTTCCTATCCTTTAAAAAGGGCGCGGTTACGCCGGAGAAAGAGCTGAACCTCGACCTGGCAGCACTTTACTGGCACTTTGTTGACATTGTCTGGATAATAATTTTCACCGTGGTTTACCTATTTGGTGTATTCCCCGGCTTTTAGATCGAAGGCTTAACAGTCGGACCTTACCGGTCCTAGGCACAACAACTTACGGAGATTGGCATGACACAGGAATCCCAGGTTATCCAGCACGAGTCGGCGCATCCCACACCGGGAACGTATTTCAAGGTCGCTATGGCTCTGAGCGCCATCACGGCTATTGAGGTCGCGGTGTTTTACCTGGAATTCGTGCGCCACGCCATCATCCCAATTCTGGTTTTGCTGTCGGGAGCGAAGTTCATCCTTGTGTGCATGTACTACATGCATCTCAAATTCGACGACCGAATTTTCTCAACGATGTTCGTCGCGGGCTTGGTGACGGCGTCCGGCGTGGTAATGGCCTTGATGGCCTTGTTCCGGTTTTTCGCGTAGTGCCAGCTGTCGGCGTGGGTTCGTTAGGAGACTTGGGTGAGTGAACTAGCTGGTTCACTGTGGTTCCATTGGGAAGGACATACAACGTCCCTACTGGGCATTGCCCTGCTCCAAGGCCTCTTCCTGATAGGCATAGGCCCTATACGAAAGCGTTACCAATTAGCTGATAGCATCGAGCCTCGGCAGATAGCGACTTTCACGGCTGGCGTTGTAGTAATTTTCTTCGCATTGACCTCTCCGATTCACTTTTTGGCTGAGAATTACCTGTTTAGCATGCACATGCTGCAACATGTGCTTCTGACCCTGGTGGCGCCTCCCCTGCTCATCTTAGGCACACCAGAGTGGCTGATACGACCGCTGCTTAGACCAAACTGGGCGTTCCGGACGGCTAGGCTGCTAACGAATCCTCTGGTGGCATTTGCGGCGTTTAACATGGTCTTCGCTCTATGGCATTTCCCAGCCATGTACAACACATCGTTAGACTATGAGTGGATGCATGCTTTCGAGCACATCCTGATGATTTCAACGGCGGTTCTTGTTTGGTGGCCTCTAACCAGCATGATGCCGGAGTTGCCCAGGCTTAACTATCCGCTGCAGATGGGCTATCTCTTTGCTATGTCGGTGGCCCAGATAATAGTGTTCGGCATCATAACCTTTGCTCAGGAACCGATATACGAGTTCTACATCAACGCACCGCGAGTGTGGGCGCTATCCCCTCTGGCAGACCAGCAGATTGGCGCGATAATAATGAAGGTCGGCGGCGGCCTGCTATTCCTCTCGCTAATGATAACGATATTTTTCAAGTGGTATAACAGTGAAGAGGCCTTGCGAAAGGCCGAGTCCGAAGAACATTACGGTCCGAACATTAGGCTGGACGGGCCAACATTGGAGGACGGTTACAGATGACACAAAATATGATGCTCTCGATAATAGTACCTATCCTATCCCTAGTAGTAATTGCGGCGTTTGCCGGCGGTTTAGGCGTCTTATTCATTGTTCTGGAAGGCGCAATGCACAACGAAATAGGCGTCATCGTGCTGGGCTCGGCCCTGGTAGTCGGCGTCCCGTTGGTGGCATTCTTTCTGGAGCGCGCGGTCGGCGAACCACAGTAAGGTTCGGAAATGGGGCTTGACCATTCGTTATGGCTGACAAGAGCCTGATGTAGGGAGACACAGGGGTGCGAGAGGTGAGGAGTATGGGCAGGGAAAGGCCGTACACAAAGATTCTTGTTGTGGCGGCTGGGCTGCTCCTAATGACTCTGGTCACCGCCTGTATTTCTACACCCGGTGGCGCCTCAGATGATTTCTTTGGCACGACACTCACCGCCAATGCTGCCGCCACTCCTTTCACTCTGCATGACCAGTTCGGGAACCAGACGTCCTTGTCTGATTTCCGGGGCAAGGTCGTTCTGCTCACATTCCTCTACACCAAATGCCCCGACGTATGCCCCATAACCACCAACCAGCTACGGGAGACGTACGACTCACTTGGCGAAACAGTAAACGACATCGCCATCGTAGCGGTTAGCGTAGACCCAGAGCGTGACTCCATAGCGGCGGCAATGGACTACTCCGAGCGCTGGAAGATGACCGACCGCTGGTCGTACCTGGTAGGGACCGAAGAGGAGCTCGCGCCCACATGGAAGGCCTACTACCTCGATCCCGCTTCACTACGACCCAGCGCCGACTCAGAATCTCCCTCTGCTCAAGACTCAACGCTTCAGGCCAACCCATCCAAGGCAGGTATTGATGCGCTAGTCCAGGAGAGTTACCTGATAATACATTCCGCCCCGATATACCTCATTGATCGAGACGGCATAATGCGCGTCGTGGTCACCCACCCATTCGACACCGCTGATCTGGTGCATGACGTGAAGGCTCTGTCTAGCAAGGGCTAGACCAGACAACGTAGGTATCCCCTCGTCAGTCCTGCAGCTCGTCCCCTGAATCCTCACGCTTTCTTCATGATTCACACGGCAACTTCTACGAATTATAGTGTAAATTATTACTGAATTTCGCTTCAGGTTTTGGCCAGGTGCCAATTTAATTTAGCCACGCTTGATGTTTTAACGGGGGATGAAAAGAGAGGGAACGATGTCCTACTTTGACAATGAATACGATTCAACGGAGCTTATCCTCACGGCGGCAGTTATTTTTGGATTGCCTGCGATTGTAGGCGGTACATGGCTGCTTTCCGGTGGAGCGATCCCCTTACAGAGCATGGTCGTCATGGCCGCAGTTTACGTAATGGCCGTTTCTTGGTCTGTCATGAATATCCTCAAGGTCAGGGCAACAACAACAACGGCTCTGGCGATACCCCGGCCCGCCGCCATGGTAACGATGGAGAGCATACGCGTGATGCAGTCCTGGCCGGCTCTGGAGCTTATGCCGTCTGTAGCTGCACAACCCACCTCACGTTCCATAGAGGTTACAGCAGCGGTAGGTATATGCCCGCGAGGCTTCAAGGAAGGCGACCGCATTACGGTAGGCCGCGATGGCACCCTGTCTCGGCCCATATGCCGAACGGCTGTAGCTGCCTTAAACCCGGCCATGGAAGCGGGCGCAGAGTCCAGCAATGGCCCTCAGTGCCAGGTCAGTTGCCTGTGTCCCTTGGCCATGCGGCACCTAACATTCTCTATCGGCAGAGAACAGTTAACGTTCGCGAATTAAGTTCAGCACGCATGGCATAGGCCCCAATATTGTGGGTCCCGCCGACGCCCCGTGGCTCTCCTCGAAGGCGTCGGCGTCACTGGTTCGCGGCCAAGACAGACGCGACGAAGTCAATTTCCAAACGAATGTCGTCCTCTACGCTAATCACTATAAATACGCTGGGGACCTTCATCTGAAAATCGCCAAAGGTGAATCTGGTGACTGCCTTACCAGAAACTTGATGGCCGTCAAATGACGCCTCTACATTCCACGTGACGGGTCTGGTGACGTCTCGGACTCTCATATCTCCGGCCATTTCAAACACGAGCGCATCCTCTGAGGGTAAAGGCCAGGCAAGCCCTGTAACCTCTGTTGGAACGAATACCACCATTGGAAACCGTTCTGATTCAAGCGACTTGCCCCGCAGATAGTTGTCGCGCTTTCCACTGTCACTCTTCAACGACTGCAGATCGACCTCAATCCTCGACGTCTCCCACATCACCGAGCCATCCTCAGAAAAGGCGATGCTGCCGCTTACCCCAGTCGTTTCACCTACGGCGTCGTTGGGCAAATCCAGGCTCGCCAACTGTTCCTGTACCAGGTATCGAGCCACAGTTCCCTGTTGCATCTCAAAGGTAAACGCGGGCACTGGCTCCACGGTTGGAATTGGCGTGGCCGTGGGAACCGCAGTGGCCGTTTCCGTCAAGATGGGCGAGACCGATGGCGTAGGATTGCGCTCCGATGTGGCGGATACTGTAGCCGTGGGCAGGGCCGACTGTGTTGGTACGACGGGCGAAATTAGTTGAGGAGGTTCGGGGTGATCGAGCACGATAGGCGTAGGCGAAGCTGTGACGGCTGCAGGTCGCTCGTCAGCCTCCTGTGCGGTTCCACCACATGCAGCAAAGCCTAGCGCAATGACCAGGGCAATGCCAATCCACATCACCTGGTTTGGTTCCGACAACTTGCTATTTTTCATTAAACGCAAACAAATTCCCATACAGTTTTTTATCTCGATACTCTTATACGAGATGATTGTTAGGCCAGATTCACTTGTATTCCTTTTATGCCAGGGAATCCAGCAGCCCCGCCTCGTCGTACAAGGTCAGACATCAACATTTGCGGGAGGCCATTTTATGTCCGAAGTAACTACCCCGGCGATGAGAGCCAGACCCAAAAGATACCTTTATATAGCAGTCCTTATCGGGCTACTATCGTTCCTGGCCTACGGGGCCACATATCCTTCAATGCAAGCCGAGGCTGCACCCGGCACCCAAGCGTCGCTGGAGGTCGATGTTGACCTTACGGAATGGGAGCTGAACCCTTCTCAGTTCGACTTTCAACAGGGCGATACCGTCCTGTTCAATATCACCAACTCCGGTCGCTTTTCCCACAATCTCGAAGTGAGCAATACTGCTCAGCATCTAAACTCCCCAACCATTGGCGCGGGAGAGACCACGACGTTGGAGGTAACGCTCGATAACAGCGGAACCTACACCATCATATGCGCTATCCCTGGACACTCAGACCTGGGCATGACAGGCGAGTTAACTGTGTCAGGCGATAACCCAGCACCGGCTGAGGGTGAATTCCTGGGCATTCCAGCAATGCGCCTTAGCCCTCGCAACAACACTGCCGTAGTAGGCAGCAGCCAGGAGGTAAGGGTCACACTCCACGACTTCACATTAAACGCCGACTCGATAGAAGGGGCCAATGTCGGCGGAGAAGGTCATTGGGCACTGTTCCTGGATGATGAGCTCATAGCCTCCCTGGGAGAGCCATCCTACACCCTTGAGGGACTAAGCGCCGGTCCCCACGTAATCAGGGCTGAGCTACGTAACAACGACGGCTCGGCGGTGGAGCCTGCTCTATCGAGTGAAGCCACGATTCAGGTGCCGGCGGCGGCACCCG
>MUCK01000044.1 GCA_002816705.1 SAR202 cluster bacterium Casp-Chloro-G4 | reverse complement strand
GGGGGGGGTGCGCCTACGGACCACGTCCAGCCATGGCTTTTAACAATGTCTTCGTTCTTCGCCTTGGAAGGCCCCACCGGAATATGCCAAATATGAAGCCCAGTCCCCAACTCAGGTGCAGTGTAAATAGCACCAGAGGCATGGCTATCTGATAGCGGCGTCTCCGTGTGATTCTTCGAGAAGCAATGAGTAAATGCAGCAGGTAGAAACCAGGGGCTATCGTACCAGCTGGCCACGAGTACAGAAACAGCAGGGCCGATATCATAAACATAATTACCAGGCCCGGCGGGGCCAGGTGAGACGGCCGCAAAGCATCTGGATGACCTTTGATGGCCCTTGCCATCCTGATGCCATACCCGCCATACGTCTTTATCACTCGAGGCAGAGAGCCGCGAACCCTGTAGGATGATCTAAGGGCAGGGGAGTAGAAGGCCTTCCCTCGCATTCTCCTCAGCCTGAAGCTCAGGTCGTAGTTCTCATCGTCTGCTAGATGGTCGTCGAACCCTCCCAGCGACTCCAAGGTCTCTCGCCACCAGGCGCCCAGGTAGATTCCGTCAACCCACTTCTCTTTCTGGGCATTGCGCAGCCTGGCGTCGCCGATGGCGTACGAGGAGTTGGTAGCAAGCGCCACAGCCCTGGTGAGGTAACTCACCCCCGTGGCTGTCTGCGCACCGCCCACGTTGACCGCCTCCGTATCTCGAAGCAGTTTCACAGAACGGGAAATGTAGTCCACTTCCATCACCGAGCCCGCGTCAGCCCGAATGATTACATCGCCTCCAGCCGCGTCAAGGCCCATATTAAGCGAGACCGATGGCAGGCGCTTCGGATTGACCAACATTCGGATGAAGGAATGCTTTTTGATGTAGCCACGAACGATGTCTGGTGAGGCGTCGGTACTCATGGAGTCCACAACAACAATCTCAACCAGGTCCGAAGGATAATCATTGGCCATTATGGCGTTGAGACAGCGCATAATTTCCTGCTCCGCATTGCGCATCGGCAGCAGAACGGTAACGGACACGCCGTCCGTCAAGGGTGTCACTTCGTTGTTCTTTTCTTCTTCTCTTAACATAGTTTTTATGTTTACCAGCTTGTGCCTAGTCGCCGGAGCTTAGGCCTCCAAGTCCAACCGCTCTCGGAAAGCGGCGATTCGCTTGATTCGGATGTGCCTGCCTACAACAACGGCTGCCATCAGCCATATCATCGGTTGGTACGAAATCGACAGCACAAGGGTGGCAATTACGGCCAGCACCAGTCCAAAAGTCCACACCTCTGAATGGCGATCAATGCTCAGATTCCAGAGAGCCTTTGCAGAGGCATACATTACAAAAGACAGCCACAAAACCAATGGCACGGCAGCTAAAAACCATCCGTTGCTCGAGGATACATGCGTTACATAAGATTCAGCGCCCACAAGAGCCGAAGGGTTAAATACTGTCCCCTGAATCGCATCGAAAGCCCCGTTGAAGAGGAGCAGTCCAGTTACAAGCGCAAAGGCCAGAAAGAGCCCGAGCCCCAATCGAGCCGATGTTGAAGAAGGCCTATGCCCTCTTCCCATAGCGGCTTTCGCTGCCATTGCGATAGCCAGCGCAATTGCGACTATCGCTAACGAGTCGGGGGTCACTGCCAGAGATAAGGCAACGATTATTACGATGAGCCCTATCCAACGCGCAGGGCTTTTGTGATTACCGTCAGAAAAACCAGCCAATAAGGACATTGCCAGGAGACCAGGCAACAGGCCCAAGCCGATTTCATAGAAGACCACACCGAACATTGCTGTAAAAATGACCAGCCCTGAAACCAGGGTGCCCAGCGCGAAGGCCATACGATTTAGGCTTGCAAAGTCATGTGATTGCGCAACGAGAGATGCGACGACCATGAACAGAGTTAGTCCGGCTATTGCCTGCGTTGTAGCTGCAACGCCTGATATTGATCCGGGAGAAACAAGCGCTTGCATCGCGGTCCAGATGAAAAGACCTACGAGGAACAGGCCGCCAGTGACTAACGTCGTGGGGATAGGAACCCGGTATCCGGAACGGACTGCCACGGCAGCCCACATAAAGGCTACAACGATGGTAGAGGCAATCCAGGAGGGGAAGGTAAGCGCTCGCCCTATGGCCAAAGGCGCTAGCACATCGGCATAGAAACCGAGCAGCGCCACCGCCACGGACGCCACCGCCAGGGGGGCTAATGGGACTGAAAGCCCAACTGGACTCCGTCGACTCTGGGGGGCCGTTTTGGTGATCTGTCCGGCGCTAGCCTGATGAATCGTCAAGTTTACCCGCTCCAAATGTAATTGAAATCGCCTGGGGCCTCACGATCTACGGCGCAAATAGCGCCTGTATGCCCGTAGGCTGAGACCAGCGCGAGGCTGTGACCTCACTCTGGACTCTGGCTGATACCTATACATATGGACGGAAAATCTCTTGTTATATCACCTCAGGAATTTGCCGACGTCAACAGGGGCATGGGTCTCGGACAGGCATCCAGGAGGAACATCTGGCTTGACGGAACCAGCGGCGTTTTGGCCCTCGATCCAGACCTTCACCTTGGCCGCCTCTTGCATGCTCTGGTCCTGAAATTTCTTTACGATGAGCGCCTGGTCAATAGGAACCGACGCAACAACATCGACAATGGTCTGGGCCGACTTACCGATGCCGTAAGGATGCTTCATGTTCTTCAGACCGCTTCGGAACTTCTCTGACAACGCTGTCGCCAGCGCCACCTCGATATCAGCTGACCCGTAGCCGCAGTCGATAATATTATCGGCCTTGACCCGACCATTCTGCTTGTTTCCTATATTCACCACCGGCAGCTTGAAAAATGGAGCGTCGATTAGGCCGCTGGAAGAGTTGCCCACCATTGCCGCCGCAGAGCTTAGAAGGCTGTAATACATACTGGTGCCCAATCTCTTGGCCATCACTCTGTGATCTGGGTCCTCAGACGCGAACTCCTGGATTGCGTTGATGACAACTCTGCCGGAGGTATCGGCCTCCGGGTAGGTCAACACGACCGTGCCCAGGTGTTTACGAAGCACATTCAGCATCTCATCGATGTGGTACTGAGTATCTCTGTACTCCAGAGTCACCGGATCGAAAGTACTCATGATGAGAGGGTCAACGTATTTTATCCCCAGGGCCTCTTCCACCGATTCCTTGGACTGACGCTCGGTGCGGAACAGATTATCCAGGGAAGGGGAGCCAGTAACGATCACGCGCCAATGCTCTTCGCCCATTTGAAGAATACGAGTCCCGTACTGTTCAGTGGCCGCGAAGTGGAGATGGCTCATCTTCGTTATGGAGTGGCGGATTGCCTCATCAATGGAGCCTTCTGTCGTGTCTCCGCCGTGGATATGCGCTATGGGAATGTTGAAAGGCATGGCGGCTTGCACGGCGGCCAACATCTCGAAGCGGTCGCCAATGACCATAAGGATATCAGGACGACGACGGGAGAAGACCTGCGCGAAACTAAGGACTCCAAGTCCCAGAGCCTTTGCCATAGCCTGAGGAGTGTCCGAAGACAGGCCTATCTCTATGAAGTCGGCGACCTTCCACCCTTTCTGTGCTATTTCCATAGCCGTGGAACCGAATTCCGGCGACAGGTGCGCCCCGGACACGTACAAAAGCAGCTGTAGGTCTTCCCTTTCCAGAATTCTTTCAATCACCGGAGTGAACGTGGCAAGGTCGGACCTACCGACAGTCACTATGCCTATTTTTCTCATATGAGTCCTCTGCTAACAGCCGACCCGCTAGGCCCAAATTGCATGCATACCGTAAATTTTCTAATTTGAAATATCCTTTCGGTCAATCGCATTTGGACCGACGCACCTGATCTGAATAGGATCAGACAGCCAGTATTCGTTTACCCGCTGGTGACTGCCCTTGGACAACCAGCAGTCCGTTAGAATCGCTAGCGGGCATCCATTTCTGTGAATCAACACTGCCTCGGCCAGGGTCGCTTTCAGGGCTCTGTGGACACCTGAAGTACAACGGTTGAGGCACACGAATCGGCTGCCTTTCGCTTGCCTTGATATACCTCTGGTAAACGTCATGCCAGCCGGAAATGGAAACGCTGGGACGGGGCAACGCGCTGAATATGTCCATCCGCAACACAGCAGCCCGACCAATGATTCCTACAGGATCGAAGCAGTCCATGCGAATATGCTTATGGGAGTTGTCCGCAAGTGTTACCTCGTGGTAATCGCAGTACGCGAGGTCTGCTACGTCTAGCTCCAGAGCGGCAACACACTCCCTCAGCATTCGTGGGTGCAAAGCATCGCCGGAGTCGAGGCTTGTGAAGTACTTTCCCCTTGCTGTCTGAAAGCCACGTTCCCACGCTGCGGGTTTCCCCTTATTCAAGGGCAGTCGCAGGTATCTTAGGTTCCCATGCTTTTTTTCGTATGACGCAGCCAGTTCCACGGTCTCGTCGGTGGAACCGTCGTCCACCAGCAAAACCTCAAATTCGTCGGACGGAAAATCCTGGGTAAGGGCACTATAGAGTGCTCCGTCCAGGGTATCCGCCGAGTTGTAAGAACAAATTATGATTGAAGCAAGCACTTAGTTCGTAGCTCCGTCCCGTGAGTCCCATTCAGATACAGGGGAACATCGACCATCTGCTGACACGAATGCTCACTGACAAGTCCCATAAGGCTTACCGAACGGGCTAAGTCCATTGGAAGCGAATTCCGTCATCGAAAGCATCGGTCTGGTCGAAAGTCCATCAAACCGCTTTGTGAAGCGGATCGATATCGGACTATTATTCCAACGTATAAGTTGGTCTCAGAGCTATGAAAACACTGTGTGGAAGGGGTGTGGATTTGGTCGGAAGTGAGATGGCGTTTGCGGCCTATTTACCTGAAGCGGAAGGTTTTTACGGCCACGATAGCAGTTCCAACAAGCCACCCGGCAAGCACCGAAAGTTGTGCCGGGAAATCAGTTAGAGACTTGGATTCCAGAATCACTCCTCGGAAGGTCTCCAGCATGGGTGCCAGAGGCAGAAATTCTACCAAGGTCTGGAGAACCAACGGCAAGTTGTCAGTGGGAAAGAACACCCCGGAGAAGAACATAAGGGGAAGGACAACTGCATTGCCCAGACCGCTGGCCGCCTGCACCGTTTTGGCGTAGGCCCCGACGATGAAGCCCAGGTTTAAGAAGACGAGGTTTCCCATCAAAAGGAGCAGTGCTATTACTAGCAGGTTGCCCTCCACCGAAGCGCCGAAGGCCAGCACCCCCACGGACAGGATAATCGTCGCCTGAATCAGCGCCAGAACTAGGTATGCAAGGACCTGGGAGGCAAAGAAAATACTAACGCTCAAAGGTGTCGCCAGAATCCTCGTCAGTATCTTCTTTTCTCGATAGGAAGAAATGGTGGCGGCTAGGCCGATTACCGAGAAGCTCATTACGCCCCAGACGGCCAGCCCCGGCAGCACGAAATCGAGGTAGTCCACCTCACGAATGGATACGCCTTCTATAGTTAAGGCCAGGCGTATGGGGGCATTGGACATTTCCAGGTTGGCCTGGTCAATAAACCTATCTACCAGACCTACGACGATTTCGCCGATGGGATTGGTATCATCATAGACGACTGTAACTCGGGCAGGAGGGTCGTTCTGAACGGTGGCCTGCAGACCTTCCGGAATGATCAACAGGTAATTCAGGTCGCCGTCGTTGAACTCCTTACGGGCGAGTCGCTCGTTCTCCCTCTCCTCCACGTTGAGGTCTTCCAATTCCCTAAGGTTGGATATGAGCTGGCGTGAAACGTCGTCCTGAGCGTTATCAATCACAGCTATGGTTGTCGCGGTGTCGCTTTCGCCGAAGAAGGTGCCGAATACGACGACGAATATGAGGGGGAATGCCAGCGCCCAGAAAAGGGACTGACGATTGCGAGATATCATCTTCAGGTTGGCAATTGTTAAATGGAAGATAAGCATGGGTCTAAAACGCCGCCACACGCCAGCCGGTATTCAACAAAATCATTCCTGCAATCCGCGGCCCGTAAGTGAAAGAAAAACGTCTTCCAAATTGGACGGAGTGACCTCAAGGTGCTTCACCGGTGCGCCTGATTGGCCGGACCATGCCATAATCCCGGATACCGTTGCTGCAGCGTCCGAGGAGCGCATACGGACCGTGCCTTCTCCATCATCCACAACGTCCTGCACGCCCGTCAGGTTACTCAGCGCGTCCAGATTGTACTCGCTGCCGGTGATTATCTTGACCTCGAAGGGAACAGGAAGGGCCCTGACCAGGTTTTCTGGAGAATCCATTGCCACTATCTTACCGTTATCCATTATTGCGATACGATGGCAAAGAAACTCCGCCTCCTCCATGTAATGGGTGGTTAGCACCACAGTCCGCCCATCCGCGTTGATGCTTTGAATAAAATCCCACAAACTTCTTCGTGCCTGCGGGTCCAGTCCCGTTGTAGGCTCGTCCAGGATAATGACCTCGGGCTCGTTGATTAGCGTGGCGGCTATGGTGAACCGCTGCTGCTGACCGCCGGACAAGGTTTTGACCCTAGACTTAGCCTTGTCTAGCAAGCCAACGCGTTCCAGCAGCTCGCTTGTGGACGCGCGCCTCTTATAAAAACGAGCGAAAAGATTGAGGATTTCCTCTAAAGTAAGGTAGTCGAAGTATGCGGAAGCTTGAAGCTGAACGCCAATGCGCTGCTTGACGTTCTCGGGTTCAATTTGGGTTTCCATCCCCAGCACGAAGGTGCGCCCTGAGGTAGGTTCCGACAGGCCTTCGATGCATTCGAGGGTGGTGGTCTTTCCGGCTCCATTAGGTCCCAAGATGCCGAATATTTCACCCTTGTGGACTTCAAATGAAACCCCGTCGACAGCATTCAGGTCGCCGAAGCTTTTCACCAAGTCTTCTACTTTTATTACCACGTCGTCGGATGACGAGGACACCATTGCCGCTCCAAGCCTTCACCAGTCAGTGGGTCGTCGATTACCGACAGGTATGATAACCCATCAGGCGGTGCTTATGCGTCCGGCAAGGCAGCGAATTTGCTCAATGAGCTCCGTACGTCCACCGCCCTTCATCACGCCGCCGTGGAATCATCAGGTTTGTCCATATTAACTACCCAAAAGAGCGCCTTTACTTCTGGGAATCGTATTAAGGGCCGCCACTTATAGTGTTAGATGCCCAAACGGTCTGACGCGCCTTGGCGGTTTAGCACTGATTCAATCGACAAGCTGTTTGGCCAGTTCCGCAGGGTCGGTGACGGGTAAATTACAGACGTAGTTTTCACATACGTAAGCTGTGGGCTTGCCGCCGACCATAACGCGGTCTTGCAAAAGCGGTATTTCTTGAGCGGATTTGACATCCTCTGCATGGGCAACGCCCAAGAAGATACGGTTGGCGATGTGATGACGAAAAACCTCCCGGCAGAGATCACCAGTCTGCTGGTCATCAGGCGACCCAACAATAACGATTTCCTTAGGGGTCGAAAGAAGAAAGTCTAGATCGCCCAACCAGTTGCCGGATCCAGTCGGATAGCTTGTCATCACATCTCGCACCGATTGAAGGCCAGCTATCGCCTTGTCCCTTAGTCCCTGATCATCAGTGATTATCGCCAGGCGTAACAGCACTCCCGACGCCATGGAACTACCAGATGGAATGGCGTTATCAGAGAAGTCCCTGGGCCTTACCACAAGGGTTTCGTGGTCGTGGCCCGTGTCGTAAAACTGGCCGGTTGCATCGTCCCAAAACAGCTCAACCATGTCACGACCGAGACGTATGGCCTCTGTGAGCCAGCGTTGCCCGAAACTGGCTTCGTGAAGGGCCAGAAGGCCATCTATTAGGAACGCGTAGTCCTCAAGATAGCCGTTTAATTTTGCTTCACCCGGTGCATGAGCGCCATCGGGGCCAGCCTTGTATGTACGGAGCACCCTTCCGCCCTTTACCATGCTGTCCAGCAGGAATTTTGCGTTTTGTTCTGCTATTTCGACATACTCACGAATGCCTAAAACGGCCCCAGCCTCCGCAAATGCCCTCAGCATCATGCCGTTCCAGGATGTCAGCACCTTGTCGTCACGCTGCGGGGCCACCCTTTGGGACCGCACTTCAAGAAGCTTTTTCTTAGTTCGAGAGATCAACTTATCGAACTCGTCGGCGGTCAGATTTTCGTCTCTTGCAAGATTTCCTGCGTCCATGGTTACGTGCAGAATATTCCGGCCTTCGAAGTTTCCATGAGGAGTGACGCCGTAATATTGATTCACAATTTCGGCATCGTCGTCACCAATTATTTCTTGTATGTCCTGGGGCAGCCAGACGAAGAATTTGCCCTCGACACCCTCGCTATCAGCGTCCTGCGCTGAGTAGAAGCCGCCCTCCGGCGCCGTCATTTCGCGGGTCACGTAGGCCAGGGTTTCCTCCACAATGCGCCGATACATGGGCTTTCCAGTTACCTGATGTGCATGGAGGTACAGTTGGACGAGTAGAGCATTGTCGTAAAGCATCTTTTCAAAGTGAGGGACCAGCCAGAAGGTGTCGGTGGAGTACCGGTGAAAACCGCCGCCGATCTGGTCGTAGATGCCTCCCTTGGCCATTCTCTCCAGCGTGAGTTCCACCATCTCGAGGGCGTCGGCGTTTTCCGTACGCAGGTAATAACGCAGCAGGAATTCGTAGGTCATCGGCTGGGGAAATTTCGGCTGGATTCCAATGCCGCCGTACCTGTCATCAAAATCGCCCGAGATACCACTGAATGCCTGGTGCAACACCTCTTCCGTCATGGGAATGCCGGTGCCAGTGTTTACCGATGCCATCTGCTCCATTCGTTCGATAAGCTGCTCTGTGGTCTTGACCACATTCTCCCTGTCGTTGGCGTATGCATCCGACAGCGCGGCGAGAACGCGAGGAAAAGCAGGCATGCCCCCCCGGTCGTCCGGCGGGAAATAGGTGCCGCCGTAAAAAGGCTTGCCGTCGGGCGTCAGAAAGACAGTCATTGGCCAACCGCCACGACCGGTCATGGCCTGGACGGCCGTCATGTATATGGAGTCGATGTCCGGACGCTCCTCGCGGTCCACCTTGATGCTTACGAACCCATCGTTCATCTGGGCCGCGATCTCGGGATTTTCGAAGGACTCTCGTTCCATGACATGGCACCAGTGGCAAGCGGAGTAGCCTACACTTAGCAGGATGGGCCGGTCTTCTGCTTTGGCCCGGTCCAAGGCCTCCTGGCCCCAGGGATACCAGTCCACGGGGTTATTGGCGTGCTGAAGAAGGTAAGGACTGGTCTCGTTGCTTAGTCTGTTGGGCACAGGCAGAGTTATCCTCTCTAGTTATGGTTGTTTACGTATCGGGACAGCCGCTTTGAAAAAGCCGCGCGACTCAGAGGCCTGCCAGATCCAGCGTCGTTACCTTGAGACTTACCAGGTCGGCGACCCTTATCGCGTGGTTGTTGGTGTCGGCTATATACATTTTGCCTTGGGCGATGCTAATTCCAGCAGGTTCGTGGAACTGGACCTCATCTGCACGACCATTTGCCTCACCCGCAACACCCGTTCCTATGAAGCCATAGGCTTCTTTGGTGGCTGGATTAATCTTTTTGATCTTATTGTTGTATGTGTCGGTCACGTAAAGCATCCCGTCCAGCATTTCGATTCCGATAGGATGCTGGAGACGCACGTCTTCGCCAATGCCGTCCACATCCCCGAACTCGAACAGATGCAAGCCGACGATGGTCTCCACACGGCCCATGCGACTAAGGTCGGCGGTCCGTATGGCGCTGGTCTCGCTGTCTGTGAAGTAGAGCTTATCGCCGTCGGTGGCGATCCCGCTGGGTTGGGCCAACTCTGCCTCCGCCAGCGCGCCATCGACAATTCGTTCGCGGCCGTTGCCCGCGTAGGGCCTCGCCTCTTTCGTCGATAGCTCCAGGCTCCAAAGCTGATGGAAGCCTGCCATAGCGATGTACAGGACGCCTTCATTCAAGACCAGGTCCCAAGGGGAGTTGAGCTGTATAAGGTCAGCATTGCCGCCCCCGTGGCCCCCTCGCGCCTGCTGGCCGGTACCTGCAATGGTCTTAACCTCTCCACTGATCAGGTCGACCTCACGAATGGCATGGTTCTTCGTGTCGGCCACATACAGCGTATCCCCATCAAGTGCCATTCCCTGGGGGTCGAAGAACTGCGCTTCATCCTTGGAGCCATCCCTGAGGCCTTCCTCCCCTGAGCCAATTACCTGCTGCACCTGGCCTTCCAAGGAGGCAACAAGAATACGATTGTGATTGGAGTCTGCGATGAACAGCCGATCAGATGCGGCATCAGCCAAGACCTTGCCGGGGAACGACAACGGACGTTCCCACTCTTTTTCCTTCTCCAGGTGGAAAGTCAGAAGGCCTTTTTTCAACAAATTCTGGTCTTCGTATTTAGCGACCATGTCGCCCAGTAGCTTGTCGAAATCCGCTAGGTCGATCTCGCCCTCATGCTTACCGATGATCTTCCCCTGTGGGTCCACGAACATGAGCGTTGGCCACGCACGCACGCCGTACTGCTGCCATATCTCAAAATCGCAATCGTTGACGACTGGGTGCTCCACCTCGTAGCGCAGGATGGCCTTGCGCACATTCGCCGAGTCCTGCTCCGCCGTGAACTTGGCGGAGTGGACGCCTATCACGGTCATCTCGTCCCGGTACTTCTCTTCCAATTTCCGCAACTGCGGGAATACGTGCATGCAGTTAATTCAACAGTACGTCCAGAAATCCAATAGGACGATTCTGCCGCGTAGGTCTTGCATGGTCAGCGACTTGTCCGTGTTCAGCCAGTCCAAGTGCGTAGGAAAGTCGGGGGCGTCGTTCTTGCCTTGATACATTCTCGGGCTCATGCGCGGCCCTCCATCTACAGGTGTTTGCGGATTCGATGCGAAGCGTATGCCGGCGGGTTTTGCTGCCGGGTGGAATCTAATGTACAGGTTTGGTAGGGAATTTAAAAGTTTGGCATGCTAAGAGGGAAACAAAGAGAGACGCAGCAATAAGAGGCTAGGCTAGCCTTGAATGCGAGGTTTTTTTGCCCAACATACAAGAATCACACCAGAAAGTTACACTGGCCAGGACTCCATGTTGTAGGCCATCGTCCAGAAGAGGTATTCGTAACGAGAACTGGTGAGGAAAGCCTGCCGCATAGATTCGCGTACGGCGGGGCCGCCTTGTTCGGCAAATGTGTCGACCAGGTCGCGCCATGCTGCGGTGCTCTCCTCCAGGAGGCCGGAATGGTATGCCTCTACCCATGCGTTGTATACAGGGTGGTCTGGCAAGGAAAGGCGATCGCCCAGCTCATTGTAGGACCACGGGCAGGGCAGGAGGGCGGCAGCGGCTTCGCCCACCCCTCCGGTAGCCGCGCTGGTGATAATGTGATTAACGTAGGCCAGATTCGTCGGCGACGGGCCGACCCGATCCACCTCCGCTTGTTCGATTTCCAGCAGCTCGAACATTTTCGCGTGCAAGGGCCTTTCGATGGGCGTGTTCACACGACGGGCTAACTTACGAAGGGTATCAATGTCAGGACCTTTTGATAGGGCAATGGACACTGAGGTGGTATCGGTTTTTTAGACAGGTAGCTAAGAGAGAGTCCCGCTCCTAAAATGACAGAAATAAAGGAGCAGGAAAATGAAACA
>MUCK01000043.1 GCA_002816705.1 SAR202 cluster bacterium Casp-Chloro-G4 | reverse complement strand
TCAGATAATGCAATCTGTGGGCACGCCGACCGTCGGGGTAATTCTGAACATGGCTGGCGATCATGACTCTGGCGTAGTATTTCCCAAGGTGCGCCGAACCACACCACATCCGCCTCCGACGTCTGGATGGCGGTCGTCTTGGATAGGGTCTAAGATCAAAAGAACCCCTAAAAGTAATTAATTTGTAATTAAGGCACCGGCACGCTTAATATCGATAATGTCGATGTGACCGTTGAGGTCACGTCTAATCCCATCTGGAGGCAACAACTTTGACGGAAAATAAGACAGATTCCACGATTATTGAACCATATGGCGGCAGACTGGTAGACCTGCTCGTTCCGCCGAACGAGGTTGGGGAGCTGAAGGCGAAAGCTAGCCACCTGCCCTCCGTTCAGGTGTCTGAGCGCATCGTATGTGACCTTGAACTTCTGGCCACAGGGGGCTTTTCTCCCTTGGACCGGTTTATGGGCAAGGAAGACCATCAGCGCGTGCTGGATGAAATGCGCCTGATGAACGGCCATCTCTTCCCCATTCCTATTACTTTTCCCGTTGACCCGAGCGAAAACATAAAACTCGGCGGACAGATTGCCATACGGAACTCCAAGAACGAGCTTCTGGCTGTCATGGACGTGGAGGAAATCTACGAGTGGGACCGTGCAGAGGTTGCTGCGAAGGCATTTGGGACCACCGACTCGGCCCATCCACTGGTTGCGGAGATGAATCGCTGGGGTAGCCACAACATTTCCGGGGCGCTGCGAGTTTTGCAGTTGCCCTCACACCCGGATTTCCACGAATCACGACTGACGCCGGGGCAGACTAGAGAGGCTTTGGCAAGCTTTGGCTATAAGAACGTTGTTGCCTTCCAGACGAGAAATCCGCTTCACAGGGTTCACGAGGAACTGACCAAGCGTGCGGCAGAATCTGTTGGGGGCGTCTTGCTTTTGCATCCTGTGGTTGGGATGACCAGGCCAGGGGACGTCGATCATTTCACCAGGGTCAGGACGTACAAAGCCCTAACGGAAAATTACTATGAAGGCAATAGGATATTGCTGTCGCTCCTTCCTCTTGCGATGCGCATGGCTGGCCCTCGGGAGGCCTTGTGGCATATGCTCATCCGACGCAACCACGGAGCAAATCACTTCGTCGTTGGCAGGGATCACGCCGGGCCGGGCAACGATTCCACAGGCAAGCCCTTCTATGGACCTTACGACGCCCAGGAGATGGCGGAGGAGTTCAGCGCTGAGCTTGGCGTGAAGGTTGTGCCATTCAGCGAGCTAGTCTACCTACCAGATGAGGATAGGTATGAAGAGGTATCAAGAATACCCGCAGATACCAAGACTGCTTCTATATCCGGCACCCAGGTTAGGGACCAGTACCTGAATGCGGGACGACTGCTACCCGACTGGTTCACCAGGCCCGAGGTGGCGAGCATACTTTCTGATTCGTATCCGCCGAGGTTCCGGCAGGGCGTCTGCATATGGTTCACAGGATTGAGCGGCTCAGGCAAGTCCACGACCGCGGATATCCTGACGGTGCTGCTCATGGAACATGGCCGGCAGGTTACTGCGCTCGACGGGGACGTCGTTCGGACTCATCTATCCAAAGGCCTGGGTTTCAGCGCCGAGGACAGAGATACGAATATCAGGCGAATCGGCTTCGTCGCCTCGGAGATAGTGCGACACGGCGGTACCGCAGTTTGCGCAGCCGTTAGCCCATACAAGGCCACTCGAGATGAGGTCAGGGCTATGGTAGGTTCAGACAAATTCATCGAAGTTTTCGTGGACACCCCTCTGGATGTTTGCGAAGGCAGAGACGTGAAAGGCATGTATGCCATGGCTCGTCGTGGCGAAATCAAGGGATTCACTGGTATTGACGACCCTTACGAGTCACCGGAAAACCCGGAAATCACGTTGGACACGGTCACGCGTTCACCCGAAGAAAATGCCCGTCTGATCGTTGATACGATGATAAAGGATGGGTTCTTGAAGCCATCCGCGATGGTTAACGGGAAGTCCGAGAGCCACGCATAGAATTAAATATGGGCAACGGCTATATGGTAATTGATGCTTTAGGCCGCGGTTAGCCGGTTCCCTAAACCATAGGAGTAAAAGGCTCGCGTACATCTGAAAACGTACGCGAGCCTTCTTATTTTCCAATGACGGTCGCGCCGCTCTGCACCAAAGACCTGTCCGTTGTCGAAAACCGATAGGCTGGGCCTTCCATTCAATTAGCATCTTCCAAAGTTTTTCATAAGTTGGGTTAGGTTACCCAATCCTAGATACCTCAATTCGTAAAATGATTACCAACTGAAGCCGTTTCGAAGAATAGCGTTATTTGTAGGCCGCTGGAATGGGAAACGGATTAGGAGTGACTAGTGGCATTTAGCTTCGTTAATACGGAAAATAAAAGCCTTAAGGATTAAAGGGCGGTCGCATTGGCCGACCAGATGGACAGAGTAGACGACCTTAGCAATTCCTTAAAAGGCGCCAGGGTCATACACGTGAACTCAACGGCAGTTGGCGGCGGTGTTGCGGGAATCCTCAAGAGCCTTGTGCCGATGATGAACGACGCAGGCACCCAAAGCGAATGGATGGTCGTGGAGGGCGTGCCTGAGTTCTTTGACGTCACGAAACGCCTGCACAACCTACTCCAGGGCGCAGAGGGCACACTTTCCAGCGAGGAGTACGACCGCTATTACGACCATAACGCCAGGGTGGCTAAGGAGATCGCCGACGCGGGCATCAACCCTGATGTTTGGGTACTGCACGACCCGCAAACGCTGCCTCTGGCATCACTGTTTCCGGCCGGATCAACGATTATCTGGGTATGCCACATCGACACTACGGTACCCAATCAGCAGGTAATAGGCCAGCTTCGGCCCCTAATGCGTGAGGCCCTGCGCTTGGTATTCTCTCTGCCTCAGTATGTCGTGCATGGCCTGGAAGACAAGCGCGTGCACATCACTCCTCCGGCGATCGACCCGCTTCTGCCCAAGAATGTGGAGCCGTCTGTGGAAAGCGTCAGGGCCACATTCGTAAAAATGGGACTTGACGTTAATCGCCCGGTCATGTCGCAAGTGTCGCGTTTCGACCTTTGGAAGGACCCTTGGGGAGTCATAGACGCCTATCGAACCGTCAAGAAGGAAATGCCTGAAGTCCAGCTAGCCATGCTAGGTGTGATAGAGGCCGAGGACGCCCCAGAGGCGTTCGATGTTCTGGAAAACGTTCGGAATTACGCAGCCAACGACAAGGATATTCACCTATATGCCGACCCCGAACTGGTTGGCCAAACGGATGTTGGCGCAATCCAGGCTGGGGCTGACGTCATAATTCAGAAATCAATACGAGAGGGCTTCGGCTTGACGGTGACCGAGGCCATGTGGAAAGGCGCGCCCGTTATCGGCGGAAACGTTGGCGGCATACGTATCCAGATCGAAGATGAGAAGAACGGTTACCTCGTTGATTCATCCGACGAGTGTGCTGGGCGAAGGATGGCAATGCTGAACGACCCGGAGCACACTCGCGAAATGGGCAAAGTCGCCAGGGAATCCGTCAGGCAAAAGCTCCCTACTCCCAGGCTGTTGGGTGACTACCTTTTCGCAATAAAAGAGTCCACGAAGGGTGCGCTTACCACTTAGGGGACGGGGCGGACCGGCCTATTTATATGCAGGAGTTCGCACCGGAAACGTTTTAGATTTCTTTTTCGGATAAATTTAGGTGACAGAAGTTCCCACGCCGGATAACCTGGCATGGGAACTTTTTGCTTTTGTAGGAACGGGTTATTGAACACTATTAATCACCTTGGTCTGACGCTGGCTGTGGCTGTGCCCGCTGAGTTCATCCTTCGTAATAGAACCGTTAGCGGTAGAAGAAATGAACATGGAAAAGCGCTGCCATTGGCAGGAGTTCCTGCGCGATTGGCCAACCATTTTGATTTGGGGATTTACTTCGATTTCCGACTGGTCATGATCGGTTCCATCGTGCCGGATATTCTGGACAAACCCTTGGGGTTTTTAATCGCGCCCGACCTGCTTAACAACAACCTTCGAACCATCGGGCACAGCGGGCTTTTCGCGCTGGCGTTCGTTCTGGCTGGCCTCGCCATACACTTCATGTTTCGCAATCCGCAAGTCCTGATTATGGCCGTATCTAGCGCAGGCCACCTGATATTGGACCAGATGTGGAACATACGAGACACCTTGCTGTGGCCATTGCTAGGACTGGAGTTCCGTCAAGGAACGACCACCCTGTCTGAATATATTTGGTTCCATGTTCATGGACTATTGGATCCGAGACCTATGGACCTGGTAACAGGTGGAATCATTCTGGTATTCATCATTTATGTGACTGTCTTTACGGGAATAAAACCCTTCCTCAAGAGCGGGAAAATACGTCCGGTTATGCCCGCTTGAAAGAGCGTAGCGTTTTGAATTAGCTGATGCGTGCTCGCCTGATGCGGTTAGTACTCTCCACTTGGACTCTCTGGTAGTATTAGGGCCGAATGTCAAACCTAACACCAACGGAACAGGACCATTATGCCTACCATTAAGGAAATCAAATCCACGGCGTTAAAGGCAATCGACTCCAGCTCGTCCGAACTTATCGGCGTGGCACAGCACATCCTCAACAATCCGGAGCCCGGGTTTCGAGAGGAAAAGACCTCCCGCTACGTCGCAGGCAAACTGCGGGAGATGGGTATCTCCTATCAGGACGGCATTGCCATCACTGGCATCAAAGGCGTGCTGGACACTGGACGCTCAGGCCCCACCGTAGCCGTTATGGGCGAATTGGATTCTCTGAAGGTTCTGGGACACCCGCACGCCGACCCAGAGACGGCAGCAGCCCATGCCTGTGGCCACCATTGCCAGGTCGCCATGATGCTCGGGGTAGCCACCGGTCTGAAGGCGGTAGGCGTGTTGGACCATCTTTCTGGGCGCATTGTGCTCATCGCTGTGCCGGCCGAAGAGTACATCGAAGTCGAGTATCGTGATGAGCTTCGCAGGCAGGGCAAAATTGAGTTCCTCGGCGGCAAACCCGAGTTCATCAGGCTAGGCGCACTGGACGATGTGGACATGGCCATGATGACCCACACCTCGGCCAATGCGGAGGAGGGCAAGATCGCATTCGGAGGCACCAACAACGGCATAGTAGCCAAACGCATCCAGTTCCTGGGAAGGGCTTCACATGCTGGCGGCGCGCCACATGCTGGAGTAAATGCTCTCAACGCAGCCATGATAGCCTTGTCTGCCATTCACGCACAGCGCGAGACATACCGTGACGACGATACGGTGCGGATTCATCCCATCATCACCCAGGGCGGCGTCGCCGTAAGCTCTGTTCCGGCCGACGTTCGGATGGAGACCTACGTCCGGGGCAAGTCCGTTGAGGCGTTCCTCTCCGCCAGCGAGAAGGTTGATCGAGCGCTCAGGGCGGGGGCCATGGCCGTGGGCGGGAGCGTTAACATAACGACGCTGCCTGGCTACCTTCCAATTCAGAGCGACGAAACAATGCTGGGGATATACGAAAAGAACGCTGCACAACTGGTTGGCCAGGAGAATCTCGTTCGGCTCAACCACAGGACTGGCTCCACGGATATGGGTGATGTCTCTCAGCTCATGCCCGTTATTCACCCTTACGTTGTAGCTGCAGAGGGCATCGGCCACGGGTCAGATTACGTGGTTACGGACTACGAGCTTGGGGTCATTACCGGAGCCAAGGCTATGGCCATGACGGTCATTGACCTGCTCTCGGATGACGCTAGGGTAGCGCAGCAGGTGAAATCCGAATACCAGGCTCCCATGACCAAAGCGCAATACCTCGCCCTTATGCGCAGCATGTTCAAAGAGGGCTCCTACACGCAGTAAACAGGGGATTCATTCATGCCAACGAACCAAGAGTTAAAAGCCAAAGCCATGGCGGCCATCGACGACCGCGCCGACTGGCTCCTAGACGTTTCCAAGACCATACTGGCAAATCCCGAACCGGGCTTCTACGAATACAAGACCGCCGGGTACGTTAGCGGCAAGCTAGACGAACTAGGGATTGCCCATCAGGACGGTATCGCACTAACGGGCTTAAAAGGCTATTTGCGGGGAGGCCAGCCTGGTCCAACGGTTGCGGTAATTGGGGAGCTTGACTCGCTGAGGGTGCCGGGCCATCCACACGCCGACGCGGTCACCGGGGCCGCGCACGCCTGCGGACATCACTGCCAGATCGGCATGATGCTGGGCGTAGCGATAGGCATTATGGCTGCGGGCGTCCAGCAAGAACTGGCCGGCAGCGTCGCCCTTATGGCCCTGCCCGCCGAGGAATTCATCGACGTCGAGTATCGTTACGGCCTTCATAACGAGGGCAAGCTGGGTTTCATGTCAGGCAAGCAGGAGTTCATCAGGCTTGGCGCTTTCGACGATGTGGACATGGCCATGATGGTCCATACAACTTCGTCGAGCGAAGATGGCAAGTTTGCATTGGGCGGCACAAGCAACGGCCACGTCACCAAGTATGTTAACTTCCTCGGCAAGGCCGCGCACGCCGGGGCGTCCCCTCACATGGGAGTAAACGCGTTACAGGCAGCAACCGTCGCCTTGAACGCGCTGAACGCCCAACGTGAGACGCTACGAAACGAGAACATAGTTCGCCTGCACGGCATAATGACGCGGGGGGGCGCATCTGTTAACTCCACGCCGGCTGATGTTCGCTATGAGGGCAGGGTACGGGGCAGGACCGCTGAGGCGATAGCCGACGCCAGCATGAAGATGGATCGTTGCATGCGAGCAGGGGCCTTGGCCATGGGCGGCAAGGTCAACATCGTCACGCTTCCGGGGTATATGCCTGTTATCAATGATCTCGGCATGACCGATATCTTTCGGGACAACGCTGAGCAACTGGTCCCGGCTGGGGACATTATCACCCACCCTGCCGATCTGAATCGAGGCGGCTCCACTGACATGGGAGACCTTAGCCAGATAATGCCCGTGATCCACCCTTACACTGGAGCGGCTACAGGCGCGGGTCACAGCATCGAATACATAGTTGAAGATTACGTGCAGGGAGTCATTAACCCAGCGAAGGCCATGGCCATGTCGGTTATCGACCTGCTGGCGAGAGGTTCCGCGAAAGCAAAAGAGGTTCTGGACGGCCACACGCCAGTAATGACGAAAGACCAGTACGTGGCGTTCCAGAACTCCCGGCTCGTTGAAGAGCTTTACGACGGTTCGGTGTAGCAGCGTAAGCTATCAGCCTCTTGGGCCAACTAACTTGCCTACCGTTTGTTCTTGAAGACCTGTGGGTCGACAGGCTCACCACGAACGTTGGCATAGTAGTCCGTTCACCCTGAGCTTGTCGAAGGATGGACCTAAGAGTAACCCCGCCTATTACCCCACGAACCAGTTCGACAGGTCGTGGCGGTTACGCTGGAGCCATGCGCTGTTCAACTGAATGCGTTCCAGGGACTGGCGGATTGTCCGCTCCGCACCCGGCGCAGGATGGTCGGTGAAGAACCGCTCAACGTCCTCACGCATCTCCATCGTTGTGAAGCCAGAAGTTATGCCCACCAACCTCATCAACGCAAAGCCGCCCTCACCGTAACGGCGGTCCAACTCCGCCCAGTTGTCCTTTAGGAACTGCCAGGCCAGATCCCGTCCTGACCTGTTCCCGGCAACCAAACCCAGTACAGAAACAGCTTCGTGGGCCCGAATTTCGTCACCCAGAGCTCTGTTCAGAGTCTCCTGAAGGAGTTCGGGCTGTTCGAAGCTGGTAAGGCCGTACAGGAACCTCACCTGCTCCTCCTGCATCGAAGCCTTGGCCCGCAGTTCCCACATGGTGTCATAGGTTGACCGGTCGCCTTTTTGTGCGGCGAGGCCAAAGACGATGCCTCGAATGTCGGGGCTGACGTTTGCAGGGTTCTCGACGTAGGCCTTGAAGCGAGCGGCCGCCTCCCTCAGCGTATCCTCGTCGTCTGCGCCTCCCAGGTGACTTAAAACGGTGCTTCGGAGAAGCGTGTCCAGATGTCCCTCGCCTGGCTTGGCGTCCCAGCCTACTTTTCGCCCCGTCTCCTGCATGATGCTTCGGGAGAACGCCTGGAAACCTCCGTAGAAAGACTCTTCCCACAGCAGCGTGTCCATACCTCCCATGTTGGATGACAGGTCGGAGCACACGGGGGCGTTGTCCTCGTTCTTGTAGGCCTCGGCAATGGCAAGAAAGTCGGTCGCCGGTATCATGCCCGCCCTGCTCAGGGCGTAAGCATCATTCTGGATGCCCAGCCTGTCGGAGGCGGAGAGTTCTTTGGTCCGAATTGGTTCAGCCAGACGTTGCAGGTCCTCTGGAGAATACTTAACCCTGAAGAAACCCGTCTGCTCAGGGTTGACCTTCACCCAGGCGTACTCGCCGTCTGATGTTTCCAGCGTGGTGGATGTCTCTCGATCATCCATTAGCAGCGAGACCGAAGCGCCGTTGGTCGTGACTCCTACCGGCACCCTCCACAGGGCAGTATCGCTTTCGCCCGGGCTCAGAATGTCGTCGTAAGTAAATTTACGCTGGCTCAGGTGGACGTTGACGCCGGTGGGGGACCGCTGTAGTTCGGTATCTAACACAGGATAGCCTGTCTGGATTACCCACGTGTCCATGATGTCGGCCACGGGCTGCCCGGAGGAGTCGCCCAGGGCGTTCCACAGGTCTCGACGTTGGGCGTTGTCGTACTGGTGCTTCGTCAGGTACTGGTGTAGGCCTCGCTGGAAGACATCTGCCCCGATGAAGGTCTCCAGCATACGCAGCACAGACGCCCCTTTGCTGTAGCTAATGGCATCGAAAAGCTGGCCAATCTCGTCCGGGTTCTTGACCTCCTGCTCAATGGGGTGAGAGTTGCGCAGTCCATCCAGGCTTAGGCCTCGATTGGTATCTCCGGAAACGAACTGAGTCCACACCTCCCATTCGGGGAACAGGTTGTCCGTGGCTTTGTCGCCCATCCAGGAAGCGAAGCTTTCGTTTAGCCAGAGGTCATTCCACCACGCCATGGTCACCAGATCGCCAAACCACATGTGGGCCATCTCGTGAGCAATGATAGAGGCGACCGTCTGACGGGTGCCCGCTGATGTGTTGTCCGGGTCCACCAGCAGCGCGGTCTCCCTGTAGGTAATCGCGCCCCAGTTTTCCATCGCGCCTGCAGCAAAGTCTGGTATCGCAATGTGGTCCATTTTGGGCAAAGGGTAGGGGATTCCAAAGTAACCATTGAAAAACTTCAAAAGCCTTAGGGAGGTTTCCAAGGCGAACTGCCCTTGTGCCTCCCGGCCCCTGGTGGTGAACACCCGCATTAGAGTGCCGTTATCCCCAGTTTTCTCTATGTAGGTGAGGTCCCCAATTACGAAGGCCAGCAGGTATGTGGACATAATTGGTGATTCTGCGAATGTTATTGTCTTTGAACTGTTGGCTTCGGACTCGCTTACCACAGGCATATTGGAAACGGCGGTTAGCCCCGACGGAATCACCAGCGTCAACTCGAAGGTTGCCTTAAGCGCCGGTTCGTCCCAGCAAGGGAATGCCCGGCGGGCGTCTGTAGACTCGAACTGGGTTGACGCCATCAACTGGTCGTTTCCGTCAATGTCCTGGTACTGGCTGCGGTAGAAGCCCCTAAGCTTGTCGTTCAGGTCTCCAGTGAACGCAATGTCCAGTGATGCTGCTCCTTCGGCCAAGTTGACGCCGAAATCGAACGTTACCGTCTCCTGTTTATCGTCATAGGTTATGTTCTGAGACGGTAATGTCTTTCCACCCTCGGTAAGAACGCAACTCTGGATCTCGATTTCGATGGAGTTCATCGTTATCGAGGAAGTCTGCTCGAGAATTTCGATTGTTGTGATTACCCGACCCTTAAAAGTGTACTGCTTGAGGTCTGGTTCCAAGGTGATCTGGTACTTTACGGGTTTGACGTTGGCCGGCACTAGAATCGCGTTAGACTTCGCCATGCATTTCCCCTGATAAACAAGATTTTAAGATTGAGGTAAATTCGAGTAGCTAGGCGCCCTTCCAGTTGGGCTTACGCTTCTCTGAAAAGGCTCGTGGCCCCTCGATGAAATCGTCTGAGGCGGCGGCCTTCTGATATTCGGTGTAGTTTCGGCTCAGTGAGACATCCAGAGGCCAGCCCAGGCCCGACATGGCCATCTGCTTACTGGCCCTGGCCGAGAGAGGCGCGACCTCCAGGATCTCGTTGGCCCAGCGTTCAGCCGTGGGCATAAGATCGGCCAGCGGCACAACTTCGTTGATCAGCCCCAACCTGTAGGCTTCCCTGATGGAGATTCGTTTGGCCGTGAGCATCATGCCCATGGCAATCTTCAATGGGATGTGTCTGGGCAGCCTATGGACGCCACCAGCTCCCGCCACCAGGCCCACACGAGGCTCTGGCAGACCAACTTCAGCATGGTCGGCCGCTATGATGATATCGCATGCTAAGGCTAACTCGAACCCGCCGCCTAGCGCGAAGCCGTTAACGGCCGCGATGATGGGCTTCCAGCACTCATAATTAGATGTGATGCCGCCGAACCGCGCTATATCGAGACTGCGATCACGCCTTCCATGTTCAGCCGTGTACTTCAGGTCGTTACCGGCGCTAAAGGCCCTGTCGCCCGTGCCTGTGATGATTGCAACCCAGACTTCTGGGTCTTCCTTGAAGTCGGTGAACGCGTGGTAAAGTTCCTGATTGGCAGGGGGATGTAGGGCGTTCAGCCTATCGGGCCTATTGATGGTCACGTAGGCGATACGGCCCTTCTTCTCGTAGTTGATGAATTCGTATGGCATTAAGCATCTCCGTGGAGCTTTTTGACTTTAAGTGCGACGACTTCCGCGCGAAAGTATATCAAAATCCTTAGGAAAGCCGCATCTTTTTAGGCTCTGAATTCCCATTGGGACGCCGCTTTGATACGGCGTGGAGTCACCACCGGTCCAGATGAAGCACCTCATCGACAGACCTTCGCTTGATGGGTCCGTAGCTTACGCCCTCCGCGAGGAAGCCCACTGGCAGGAGTGCAGCCGTTTCGACATTATCCGGTATGCCCAAGAGATTCTTCACCTCGTCCTCGTAGGCTTTGTGAAAGGTCGTCAGAACGCTCCCCAGGTCCATCGCCCTGGCCGCCAGAAGTATGTTTTGCACGGCTGGATATATGGATGCGCCTGTGGTTAAGGTGGTTGAGCCGCCGTGCTCTATGCAGGCCAGAATCAGCACAGGGGCTTCTCCCAGGTGGTCCACCAGATACACCGCCGAATTGAATAGCCTCTTGTTCTCCGCCTCAACGTACTGTAGTCGAGGAATGGCGGCCCGACCCGCCTTTTGGTAGATATCGCCGAGCTTGCCCCTTAGTTCCGAGTCGCGCACCACGATGAAAGACCAGCGCTGCTGATTTGTCCCGCTGGGCGCCCTTGTCGCTGCGTCAATGAGCCTGGTAATCATCTCATCCGGCACAGGGTCGGGTTTCAAATAACGAATCGCCCTCTGGGTATTCATGGCCTCGAACAGGTCAATATCAGCGCTCATATGGATTCTCCTGGTACGATTTTCACTGGTCACGCAATTATAGACTAAGACAGCCGAACGTTATCCGCACCGTTCGAATCAAACCGGCATAAGGTTTTGTCGCCCTGGACAAAAGTTCCTTATGCCTGTGGTTCGGCGGGCCAACTTCGGAATTACGTATGAGGTACCCTATAGAGCGAGACTGCA
>MUCK01000042.1 GCA_002816705.1 SAR202 cluster bacterium Casp-Chloro-G4 | reverse complement strand
CCAAAGCCGGCGCGCGGTCAAGTCTTGCCCATTTACGTCCTGGTGCTCTTCGTGCTCGGTTACGAACCCCGAGTCGGTTGCGACTGTGCGGAGAACGTCGATCCGCACCTCGCCCTCGACAATCTGCTTGAGCTGTGTCTCAAATGCGCTGGGACCCTGTATCTGAAATCGCCACACTGGCATGTTCAAGTCGAAAAGGACATCGTCCGAGAAGACTTTATTCCCTGCGTCCTGCGTCTCGAATACATGGGCGAACTGTTGGCTCAGCCGTTCAGCGATTTCCCATTCGGTTGGGGTTGCCTCAGTCTTAGGAGCCATACTATTCCTCCTTCTTTCTTTGGTGGCCGGATTCTTTTAACTGACCACGAGGAAATAGTAAGGGCTGTCGTTGAGGGCGGCATCGAATGGAATACCCAATTATGTGAAATCGAATCTATGGGTAATTTTATGTAGGAATTTAAAGAAGGTCGTTCTGGTAAGCGTAAGCCGTAACCGCGGACCTCGAGGATAGTCCCAGCTTGGTGAATATATTGCTCATGTGACGAGCAACGGTTTTCTGGCTGATAACGAGGTCGTCTGCGATCGCCATGTTGGTTTTACCCACGGCCACTAGCCGAAGCACTTCAACCTCACGCTTGGTCAGCCCTCCCGATGGCTGGGTGGCAGTCAGCCGGGAAAGCGCCTCCACACGGGCAAGTTCGGGGGCGGCGCCCAACTGTTGGAGTACGGTGCGTGCGGCATCAAATTCCATGGCGGCGGTGTCTTCATCTCCGAGTCTACGGCATACGAGTCCGATCAATATGCGCACACGCGCCGCTTCATATGGAACTTGTAGATCCTTCCAGGCCGTCCAGGCGTGGCGCAACTCAGTTAGTGCGATCGCGAACTCGCCCTCATAGAGAAGGACAGCCCCAGCAGAATGAGCTGAGAGGGCACGTAGGAAGGGCGCATCGAATTCCTCAGCGAGGCCCAATAGTTGATCGGCCACCACACGGGCAGCTTCAACCTCTCCGGTTTCAAGCATTATCTCAATGTACGCTGGATAAAGCTTGGCCTGCGCAACCCAGCCCTGGGCGTCATCTACTAAACGGCGGATCGTTGCTGCCGCGGAATTGCTCTGGCCTTGAGACAGCCGTAGCAGTGCCAAACCAGGCATTGGTTCTCGCCCGTGTTGGCTTGCATTGCGATAGGCTTCTTCAGCTTTCGCAAACTCCCCGCGAAGACGATGAAGTTCTCCCTGCTGGTAGAAAGCCATACCTGCAGCTGGCTGGTTGGACGGTTGGGACAGCCGTTTCAACGCAAGGTCAGCCTCATCCATTGAATCTGGCCAGTCACCGTGCAGCAGAAGTATCTCGGACCGATGGACCAGGCACTGCCCCCGGTATAGGACCAGTTCCGGCTGGGTGTCACACCAGTTACTTAATGCAGTAGTCCACTCCTGAGCGCGTCGCAGGTCAAATGTCTCTTGGCAAGCTTCGATCATTGAACAGTAGATGATTCCGGCGATCATCGGCGAAAGCTCGCCAGCCGTGACGGCCACCATGGCTTCATCCAATAATGCCAAGCCATCTGGAACACGACCCTGATGAATAAAGGCCTGACCTTGGCCCAGCCGTCCAAGGGTGACTAGATCCGGATCGTTGAAGCGCTCGCCGATATCGGCGGCCTGACTGAAAACGTCACTCGCAGTGGAAAAATCGCCCTCGCTCATACAACCCAGGGCGACAGGCACCAGCAAATATCCTTGCTCCACACAATCTGGGTGATCTTCGAGAAGCCTGCGCGATCGCGAAAGCCATCCGCCTCCCCTCGACATTTCCCCCCGCAACAGGAGGTTTAAGGCAAGCCAGAAAGCACACCGAGCCGCACGTACCAGGTCCTCGGTGCGCATGCATTCTTGATGCGCCCTCTCCCAGGCGTTGTCGCTGTCTTGGTCAGCACCGATCAGGTATGCGGACACCGCAAGAGTCTCAAGATCGGCAATATTAAGCGGTGTCTTGTGATCTGCCGCGGACAGTCGATTGTAAGCCTCTTCCCAGGCGTGCTGCTGAAAAGACTCTCGACCTGATTCAACCGTATTACACACTGTCTCTAGCCATCTCGATATGATTTGTATAGGGGATTAATTCGATGAATGGTATACCGGGCGAGTTCTATGAACAAGCGACTGGAACTGTGTAGGGGCGAAAATGGATCGTGAGAAATGAATAACGCAGCGAGTTCCGCCAGACTGCCCCCAACCAATCGTAGTTCAGCCGCTTTAAAGACTGAGGTCAGTTTCCAATCTTTTGCCGCTCTTCGGCACAATTACAATTTTTCATCAAAGTGCTGGCTACGGGTATATCGTTTGCGAAAAAGAAACCGGTCTCGCCATCTGGGAGAAGATCGTAGGTCCTTTCACTTTCATAGGTAACATGATTTAAAATCGACACCCGACTATGGTCCAAGACGCTACCAATTGCTAGATCGGCTATAGTACTTTCATCAATTAGCGGGTGCCCTGCGGACGCAAGTAGACTTCGCCTATCTTCCAACTCTACGCTAACCATTTTGTGGCCGAGAGGTGCCACAATACTCGTAGCCTTTATCACCTCGGCAATCCTCCTGTCCCCATACTCAGTCAATGACCAGACCTTCGCCCCAGCTTCGATTTCTTCTACTAGCATGTCACCTTTGGGAGTGCCGATAAGGGTATAAGGTGGATCTACTTATTCAAACAACAAAGCGGGCTTCGCGGAAATACCCACGGAGCCCATTGTTAACTGGTGCCCAGGGAGGGACTCGAACCCACACTACCTTGCGGTAAGCGGATTTTAAGTCCGCTGCGTCTGCCATTCCGCCACCTGGGCAATTTTGGGCCAGTTTCGCAACCTGCCGGTCTTCCTGTCGATAGACCGTTGCGCGGTTGTATGCTCGAAGCGGGTTTCATTTTAACACGATTGCTTCGGCCTCTTGAATAGCTCTCGTCTCCATTTGCCTGAGTATATCTCCGAACAGCCAACGTATCCTAACTTGTGTTCCCTTAAGAAATACCGCCTGCCAATACTGCAACCTAAGCAAATGTAAGGCTGTACACAGCCTCGTGAACGGGCGCGCGTGGCGGGACGCTCCGGTATGTGAAACGAAGTAATGGACTGGCACGACCGGAAACCTAACGTTATTGTCACGATTCCTCACCATACGTCACGCAATATCCCCGGCCGTCCACCGCCTTTACCCCCGCATGTTCCCACCTTGGGAATAGATTGAATATGTAAGGCAAATGAAACCGACTTGTAAGTCTATTTAACGGGGGTTGAACGATGGTCTGGTTGAAGTCTTGCCCACGATGTGGCGGCGATCTATACATGGAAGAGGCCCAGTTCGGCTCCTATGTCTCCTGCTTTCAGTGCGGGGCGGCCGTTGCAGATTTCGATGAAAACGCTACGGCTAGCGATGTCGTAGAAGCCCTGGAAGGTGTGGTTGAGCAGGCCAAAGTCGCCTTATAGCGGAAAGGCATTTTTATGACGAAGAATATTTATTCCAAAGACCCAAAGCAGGCCATGGCCGAATATCTGACTACTCTTCGCGAAGATGTGAAGAAGACAATATTGTCCCAACATCTGACGGCGCTGCGCTCTTACCTGCGCAAGGCCTTTGTGGACCGGGGCGACCTGACCAGGGAGGAAAACATGGACCGACAGATAAGGATGCGCGAGTTCCTGGCCATAGGCAAGTCGTTTGGCCTGACGGATAAGCAGTTAGTGGCCCACCTGTTCAGGGGGCTGTTCAAGAATACCCAGGTTTGCGAATGCGCAGAGTGCGCCACAGCTTAATACCCTGATAATCAAAAAGGCCCTGGACTGTTACAGTCCAGGGCCTTTTTTTTATCGATGATTGCGCCTTTTACAAGAAAAGCGGTGCGAACACCAGCGCTACGATAGACATTAACTTGATTAGAATGTTCAGCGCAGGCCCCGACGTATCCTTGAAGGGATCGCCTACGGTGTCGCCAACGACGACCGCTGAATGATTGTCAGACCCTTTGCCGCCTAAGTTTCCTGCCTCAACGTATTTCTTTGCGTTATCCCATGCGCCTCCGGCGTTGGCCATCATAATGGCTAGCAGGAAGCCTGTGGCGATTGCTCCAATGAGCATTCCTCCCAGAGCTGCCCCACCCAGTATAGCCCCCACCACTAAAGGAACCACGACTGCCAGCAGGCCTGGCACGACCATTTCTTTCATGGCGCCCCTGGTGCTAATGTCCACGGCGCGGGCGTAATCCGCGTCTGCCGTGCCCTCGAGGAGTCCTGTGATCTCGCGGAATTGGCGTCGGACCTCCCGCACCATTGCGTTGGCGGCCCGGCCCACAGCTTGCATGGTCAGTGCCGCAAACAGGAACGGGAGCATCGCCCCAATTATCAGGCCCATGAGTACTTTCACTTCAAGCAGACTGAAATCCGCTAATGTGAGTTCAGTTACTTCAGAGTACGCGGCCATTAACGCCAGGGCGGTAAGCACTGCGGAGCCGATGGCGAATCCCTTGCCCGTCGCCGCCGTTGTGTTGCCCAATGAGTCCAGTGCGTCTGTGCGCTCTCGAACGATTGGGTCCATGTGAGCCTGCTCTGCGATACCGCCGGCATTATCCGCTACCGGCCCGTATGCGTCAGTGGCAAGCGTGATGCCTAGCGTGGAAAGCATTCCCACAGCCGCCAGAGCCACTCCATAAGTGTCTGCCATTGTGTAGGCAATCCACATTGCGATGATAATAACTAAGCCCGGAATTACTGTGCTAACCATTCCCAGACCGAGGCCGCTGATTAAAACCGTGGCCGGACCCGATTCGGACTGGCT
The DNA here is from genome assembly GCA_002816705.1 of SAR202 cluster bacterium Casp-Chloro-G4. Taxonomy (GTDB): domain Bacteria; phylum Chloroflexota; class Dehalococcoidia; order Lucifugimonadales; family JADFKI01; genus Casp-Chloro-G4. Next base: position 6,906 of record MUCK01000042.1, on the reverse strand, counting down.
CGCGACATATTTCGTGGGATTGTACTCGAAAGAGGTGTAGTACTCCGATGAGGTGCCAATGATCTGACCTGCCACCAGGCCGGTTAGCACTACCCAGAAAAGGTTGAAGTTCAAGTCCATTAGATTGATAGCAACGGCTGTGCCTATCAGCACCAACGCGCCTGCGGCGAATATGCCGGTGCGCAATGACCAGAGAAGCCGACCCATGCTTGCGCCCTCGGTGGTGCGAACCAGGAACGTTCCGAGTATCGAGGCGAATATGCCGATGGCCGCGATTATGATGGGCAGCAAAAACAGCGAAGAATCGAAGGTTCCAGTGGGGTTGGCCATGCCAAGAGCGCCGGCGCCCACAGCGGCCAGTGCGATGGTGGCGATGATCGATCCAACGTAGGACTCGAATAGGTCCGCGCCCATGCCCGCGACGTCGCCTACGTTGTCGCCCACGTTGTCCGCGACTGTTGCAGGGTTTCGTGGGTCATCTTCCGGTATTCCCTGCTCGATCTTGCCAACCAGGTCTGCTCCAACGTCCGCCGCCTTGGTGTAAATGCCACCGCCGACCCTGGCGAACAGAGCTATGGACGAAGCGCCGAAACCAAAGCCTGCGACGATGGAAATGTCCTGGAATATCAGGTACAGGACGGTAACGCCTATCAGGCCGATGCCCACTACGGACACGCCCATGACGGTGCCGCTGTTAAAGGCGACTCGTAGCGCCGCGTTCAGACCTACCATGGCCTTCACCGTGGTTCGGGTGTTGGCCCGGACGGCAATGCTCATACCTATGTATCCGGCCAGGCCTGAGCCTATAGCGCCGATAAGGTAAGCAATGGCGGTAGAGGGTAATGAATGGGTCGAGCCCACCCTGCCCGTTACGTCGTAGTCTATTAACACCCCAAGGATTATGGCTATGACGATTACGAATCCGGCCAGAAGCGTATATTCCCTGGCCAAAAAGGCCGAAGCCCCTTGCTGGATCGCCCTGCCTATGAACTGGACCTGCTCGTTGCCCTGGTCCTGACGCATGATGTCCATCGTCAGAATCAGAGCGAAGATCAATGCCACTATTCCCGCAGCGATGGCGATATATATTATCGGCACGGTTTGCCTCCATCAAAAATGGTCTCCCCTTTAGGAAGACCTTAGTGTTGCGAAACTTCGCACTATGACGTGCCAAAACCTAACATAGCCGTACTAGGCAGTCAAGGAATATGTAGGTTAGGGGTAGGCTTATGATTCCCTTGCTTCTGCTAATTTTTCCTCAAGTCGGCGTTGACGTAGGGCCACGGTAAGGTCTCCCCGAGTGCGCTCGAGAACACCCCTAACCATATCCGTGTTCCGGCGCAGACCCCTGGTTACAGCGTCGGGGAAGTCCATGGTAACCAGTATTGTGTATATCTCGTCCATGACATCCAGAAGCTCCTCGCACCTGGAGAAGTCATCTCGTCTGAGGGAATCCAGGATAAACCTGCGAAGCTCGCCTGCGGTGTCGGCGAGACCGCCCAGATAAGGAGCCGGCCCTACCTTCAGGTCCTGCGGCATGGGCAGCGGGCTGCCTTCCGCGAAGGCCAATGTGGCGTTCGCTTCCACATATTCCTTCAGTGCGTCTTCCACGTAACCGGCGTAGTAAACGGCCGGGTGAGACTCCTTGACGTCATCGAACTGACCGGCAAGATCGTTGATTGTGTTTATGAGTTCCCTGGCCTGCTGGAACTCCCCTCTGTGCGTCGCGCGAATGGAGTTGGCGCAGTTTCGGATTATCTCTCGTGAAAGGCGAAGCGCCTGCTCCCTAGCCTGGTGAAAGTCCGAGAAGCCCTCGCGAGCCTCATCGGCAATCTGTCGGAGCTTGGCCCTCTGCTTTTCTGCAGACTCCATTTGGGATGTCATAGGTAAGTTCCTTTATGCATCTCTTGAGCGGTTAAGTGGTTATGCGGAGTTAATAATCTCTATCAGTTTTGCGGCAGCCGCCTCAGGGTCGTCGGCAAATGTAACAGCGCTCACAACGCAGATGCAGTCGGCTCCCGCCCGGGCCACGTCAGCGATGTTGCTCTCGTTGATGCCGCCGATAGCCACGATGGGGTGGTCGACCATCTCCTTCACCTTGCGAATGGTTTCTGGCCCCACGGCCGTCCTGCCGCTTTTGCCCATGGTTGCCGTTGAATATACCGCACCCACGGCCAGGTAATCTGCGCCCTGCTGCTGAGAGTCCATGGCCTGCTCCATGCCATTGTTGGACCGGCCAACGATCTGGTGAAGCGCCAACGATTTTCGCGCCTCGCCCACCGGAAGGTCGGTCTGGCCAACGTGAAGACCGTGAGCTTCGACCGCCTGAGCTACGTCCGCGTCGTCGTTCATGATGAACAGGGCGTCATGTTTATCACAGAGGTCTCTTAACTCTCGGGCTATAGGAACGACCTCGCCCTTGTCCCGTGACTTGTCGCGCAACTGCAACACGGATACGCCGCCCTTCAATGCGGCGGCAGCAATCTCTACAACGTCTCGGCCGCCAGTGGCCTCAGGGTCGACGATGATGTAAAGGCCACGCACCTTGGATGCAATGCCAGCCCTCAACTCCCTGGCCACCTGGTCTTCGGACCTTTGGAGCACCATGCGGGCTCGAGGAATCCACCCGTCACGAAGCTTGGCAATTTCTGGATCGTCCTTCACCTGCTCAAGGATATTCGCCACCGTCCTCAATGACGAAATAGTGTCAAGGGTCAGTCGTTGGGGAGAGTCGGTTAGCCGCCCAAAGGCTGTGCGCCTTTCGCGAAGCTCTTCGCGGGGCAATTCCGCCGCGTCCGGAAACGGCAGCGACTCCCGCAGCATCTTTATGTCTGAATATAGGCCCAATGGCGCGGTGATAAAGGCCTCTAACAGACGGACGTCTTCTATGGCGGTGTGGATCTGCCCGGCAACAAATGGGTTCATGGTACGAAGAGCACCTACTTAACACATGATTCGAGGGTAGATTTTATCACGGAGCGGCTGCGGGCGTGACCACTATCAATTATCCGGGCGTGGTCACATCTCTACGGCGTTTTCGATGACGTCCAGTCGCACGAGGCCGTCCCTGTGGTCAAGCTCCACTGCCACCACGTCGATGCGCCACTGGCGGTCCTCCATAGCGTTGGCCTGCAGGTATTCCTGGGCTGTGGCGACCATGTGGGCCTGCTTACGAGGGGTTATGGACTCCTCAGGGCTTCCCTGGGAGTTGCCACGACGGGTGCGGACCTCTACGAAGGCCAAAGTCTGGCCTTGCTCGGTGATGATGTCGATCTCGCCGGAGGGACAACGTTGGTTGGTAGCCAGGATGTGGAACCCAAGCGATTCCAGGTGTCGCCGCGCCAACTCCTCTCCTAGTCGTCCCGTCCTTTGGCGCGCATTCACGTCGCTGCTCCTGCCATCGTCTTGCCCTTCATGTATTTGATGGGCGCGAAGGAGAAGCGGTGAATCTTGCATGGGCCTAGACTTTTCAAACTATCGAAGTGTGCCCTGGTCCCGTAGCCCTTGTGCCTGGCGAAACCATAGCCGGGGTATACCTCGTCAGCCTGCGTCATCATGCGGTCACGGGTTACTTTGGCAACGATGGATGCGGCCGCGATGGAGTAGCAAAGCGAATCGCCGCCAACGATAGCCTTCTGCGGCAAGGCAACCTCAGGCAGCGGAAAGGCATCCAGCAGTAGAAACTGTGGATTCAGATGCAAAGCATCCAGCGCGCGGGACATGGCCAATCTTGTTGCTGGGGCGATACCGATGCTGTCGACCTCTGTGGAACTGCAAACGCCGACTTCCAGTGCCAGGGCATGTTCGCGTAGATGGTCCAGAGCGACCTCGCGCTGTGCGGCGGAGAGTTGCTTGCTGTCGCGGATTAGCCCAAGCCATTTGCCTCTGGGATTGGGGGCCAGGATGGCCACCCCTGCCACGACTGGTCCTGCCAGCGGACCCCTTCCGACCTCATCTAACCCGGCAATGAGCGAGTAGCCTTGGCCCAGAAGTGAAGCCTCTTCTTTGTAAGTGGGGCTGTTCTTCTTCAGGGGTATTGGGGATCTTCTTACCATGAGAGCTTTGGAGGGCCTCCTGCGATACCTGGGGCAAAAAGAAGGGCGGCTGTTGAAACCGCCCTCATACTATCATTTGCTCAGACCGCGTTGTAACCCTCTTATGTAGGCTACCTGCCCCACATGCTCGGCCTCTTCAATAAGCACGTGGCTCAGAATTTTCGCAATTGTGTTTTCGGGGTTGCGTTCCGGATTGGGAGCCCTCTCCAGGTCTTCGTCCGAAAAGCTTTGAATTAGCTCCAACGCATCTGCACGAACTGCCCTGTAATAGTTCATGAGCTCGTCCAGGTCGAAAGCAGGGAAGGCTGTTACCTGCTCTGCGGTGTAACCGAAGCCGCTGTCACTCTCCGGCAGTCCCAGCTTTGCGGCCCACCCATCGCGGTCCCACACTTGGGGGCCGCGTCGTATGCCTCGGTTCATCCATCCATCTTCAACCCGCGCCATGTGCCATACGGTGTAATCGATGTGATTAGACTCTGGGCCGGGTTGGTACCGGCGCTCATCTGAAGTCAGCCCGTCCAATGCCTTTAGGAGGTCCTGCATGTACTCGTCCAGGGCCAGCTCCACGACGTTACGAAAATCCATGATTAAGCCTCCGAAAGTGTTGTAGCTGGCATTGGCGCCTGAGTCTCGATAATGCCGCCGCCCAAAACCTGATCCCCCTGGTAGAAGACGACCGCCTGGCCTGGCGTGACTGCTCTCTGTGGCTCGTGGAAGGTGATCTCGGCCCAGTCCTCGCCATCGCAGATCATGGGGTTCATCGTGGCCGGAGCGTCATTGGCGCGATAACGTATCTTCGCCGTGACCTCTGTTGGGCCGTCAGGTGCCGTTCCGCCAGGGAAGTTAACTCTGGATGCCCAGAGATCCCTGCGCATGAGGTCTTCATGAGCGCCTAGAGTCACCTGGTTGTTGTTAGCATTTATGCTGGTAACGAACAGGGGCTCACCCGTATTGCCTTTGAGGCCCAATCCCCGTCGTTGTCCAACCGTGAAGAACTGGATGCCTGCATGAGTTCCCAAAACATTGCCGGTCCGGTCCACCAGGTCACCCGGCTTGGGCTTGGCCCGCTCTCCCACAAACTTGCGATAGTCGCCGTCGGGAATAAAGCATATCTCCTGGCTATCCGGCTTGTCGGCAACGGCCAATCCGGCCTCAGAAGCCAACTCTCGTATGCGCTGTTTTGGGTAGTCCCCGACTGGAAGCAGCAATCGTCCCAACTCCGCCTGGGTCAGCGTAAATAGGACGTACGACTGGTCCTTACCGGCGTCCACACCCTTCAACAGGCCGTAGCCATTCGCGTCGTGCCGAATGCGTGCGTAATGGCCCGTGGCGATGTAGTCGGCGTCCATGAGGGTTGCACGGCGCAACAGGAAGTCGAACTTCATCTTGTCGTTGCAGGCCAGGCAAGGGTGAGGCGTGCGACCACGTTCGTACTCTCGCACGAAGTAGTCGACCACATGCTTCTGGAACTCGCGCTCAAAGTTGAAGAAGTAATGCCTTGCACCAATCGCGTCGCAAACGCGTCGGGCGTCGTTAACGTCTTCCACAGAACAACAGCGTTTGCTAAGCGGAGCGGCGTTGCTGTCCTCTTCCGACCACAGGCGCATCGTAACGCCGATGACCTCGTATCCTTCATCCTTTAGCAACGCAGCTGCCACGGAGGAATCTACCCCTCCGCTCATAGCTACAACAACCCTACCTTTACTCATATAAAAAGCCTAACACATCACTTCTTGGCTGCTCAATGGAGTTCTTTGTCCAGTCATCGGGCGGCATTAAAAGCTGACAATACTCATTATAACGGCTTGCAGGTTCGAGATTCGTTGACCTGATTCCGGATGATACCTATAATACGTCTATGGTAGAAAAAACAGTGCTGCAATCCTTGGACTATGCCCACATAGCCGTAGAATACGCTTCCGACAAGCTGGCCTCGGACGTTCTGTTGCTGGATATTCATGAAGTAAGCGATTTTTGCGACTACTTCGTCATAATAAGCACGGACTCAACCCGGCAGCTAAACAGCCTGGCCGAGGATCTGGAGCACGAGCTTGAACGCAGAGGCTCGTTTAAGCATCACCGGGAGGGCACACCCCAGTCCGGATGGATGCTCCTGGACTTCGGCGATGTAATTGTTCATATCTTCGGCCCGGAGATGCGAGAGTTCTACGACCTGGAGTCGGTCTGGCATGACGCGACCGAGATAGTCAGGCTTCAATAATCCAGGCATCGATGTTCCTGGTGTAATCGACAATCTCCTCCGGCTTAAAGAAAGTGTCGATCTCCTTTTTGGCCGACTCGGGTGAATCTGACCCATGGATGAGGTTCATACCAATAGTCAGTCCAAGGTCTCCCCGAATGGTGCCAGGTCCTGCCTGAATGGGATTGGTAGTACCCATAGTGTTCCGCACAACCTCGACGGCGCTCTCGCCTTCCACCACCATGGCCACGATTGGCGAGGACGTAATGAACTTCACCAGGCCGTCGAAAAATGGCTTGCCGGCGTGCTCCCCGTAATGACGATTCGCCAGCTCATCTGAAACTTTCATCAACTTCATCGCCACAAATTTTAGGCCGCGTCGCTCTAGCCTCGAAATTACCTCTCCGGCCAGGCCGCGTTGAATCGAGTCGGGCTTAAGTAGCACCAGAGTTCGTTCCATTCCGAAATTACTCCTTGAATTATTTAGATAAGTTTTCTATTTGTTTGTTTTTGACTGGTTGCTTTTCGCCATGTCCACCTGCGAGCTTCGAAGGTAAAATGGCTCTGCCGAGAGAGCGTCCTCCACTTCGCCAGCCTGCAACTTACGATAGCCCAATGTAGCCATCGCCCCTGCCCGCCGGGTGGGCGGAG
>MUCK01000041.1 GCA_002816705.1 SAR202 cluster bacterium Casp-Chloro-G4 | reverse complement strand
CGTGCTCTCGCACCTGGAGCAGTTGCAGCAGGCCCGCGAGCCGCTGGACCTGGCAGGCGTGATGCCGCCCCCAGGACGCTTCACCAAGATTAGAGACGCCTTCAAACAAGCGGATACTACCAACCTCAGCCCTGTTCGGGCCATACTTGGGACGGACTACTCATACGCAGAGATTCGGGCTGTACGCCTGTACATCAGGCAAAAACAACTCACAGACGCCAGGAGGTAATTCATGAAATTCGGAGACTTTTTGTTTCCCGAAAGCACCACCCCGGAGACGGATTTTACCGTCATCAACGAGTCTCTACGAGAGGCCGAGTTGGCGGACCAGCTTGGCTACCACTCCATCTGGCTGGGTGAGCACCATTTCGATGGGGCCTGCTCCTACGCCGACCCAATGACTTTTGCCGGGGCAGTGGTTGCCCGCACGAAGCAGGCGAAGATAGGTTTCTCCGCTGTGCAGACGGCGTTGCATCACCCGGTACGCCTTGCGGAGCAGGTTGCGCTGCTGGACAATCTGTCCAACGGACGCATGATCGTAGGCACGGCAAGAGGCACGGCCTTCAATTTCTATGAGTACCGAGGCTACGGCGTCGACGCCGACGACGGCCGAGAGCTATTGCACGAGACCGAAGAGATATTGCAAAAGTCGTGGACGGGAGACGGTTATCAGCATAACGGCAAACACTGGCAGTTGGACATCCCCGTGATGCGACCGAAGGTGGTGCAGCAACCGCACCCTCCTATCATCCGCGCAGTGGCAACAGAGGGTTCGACGATTGACATGGGACGTCAGGGACGGCCAATAATGATGGTGGTGCAGCCCAACGATGTTACCGCGCAGCGATTCGACGTTTACAAGACGGCGATGGTGGAGTCGGGCTACGATGACGAGGCCATCGCCAACAACATGGACAACTGCTGGATATGGCGCAACGTCTTCGTCGCCGACACTGACGAAGAGGCGGAGCGAATCGGATATCCGGCCTACTCCGGCAGCCGCCAGCACATCGCATTTACCAGACTGCGCCTCAACAAAGCGGAGGAGCAGGAATCGGTAGCGGCCCCGTTGGAGGACCCCAGGTTCAATCCCGAGAACGCGCTTATCACTGGTTCGCCCGATACGGTGGCAGAGAAGATCAAATTGCTGGACGACATGGGCATCGGCGGGCTGATAATACACTTCCGCCTGGGCGCCATGACCTACGAGCAGAACGAGCACAGCTTGCGCCTGTTCGCCGAAAAGGTCATGCCCCAGTTCCAGAGCTAACATTTTCGGCTACCTGACGCTTTAGCTTGCTTCAGTCAAACGGCGATGGCTATAATGCCGCTGTCTAATCAAACTTCGTAACTACAATGCACAATTAAGGAGAAAACATGCACGCGATATTCGTAACGATCAACATCAAAGACGGCCACCGGGACGAGTTCATGGCCGCCAGCTTGGGCGACAGCCAGGGCTCCGTTCGCGACGAACCAGGCTGCCATCGCTTCGACATCCTGGAGGACAAGACGAACCCCAACAGGTTCTATCTCTATGAGGTTTACGAGGACCAGGACGCACATATGACCGCCCACCGCAACGCACCGCACTACCTGAAATGGCGCGAGACGGTCTCCCCCTGGTTCGACGGCGATATCTCGGCTGTTCCCATGAACACGATATTCCCGTCTGACAGCGGCTGGAAGGCGCAGAAGCCCGGCCTCCTCAACTGGTAATTTTTGGATAGAGTTTTCGGTTGCAGATAAACGTTCGACTTGATATTTGCAGAACTTTCGACTAGTCAGACGACAGAAGAACAACGACCGAAAACCGGACAGACCTAGGCTCGCCTTGACATATTTTGTCAGCCCTACTACTGTGTAAGCCATCACTTAAATAAGCTTCTTGCGGTGGAGGTCAACGGCATGACGACGAACAAAACGCCCAAATCAGGCGACGTGGTACTGCTGATCGGCACCAGGAAGGGTGCGTTCATCTTCAGGAGCGACGAGGCCCGCAAAGACTGGTCCAGTACGGGGCCGCACATGCCAGGGAGCGCCATCTTCCACATGACTTACGATGCTCGAGGCGACGGCAGGACCTTCGCCGCTTTGAATAGCATGTGGTTCGGACCTACGATTCAGTTCACCGACGATTTTGGGGAGACGTGGGAAAATCCGGAAATCCAGCCAAGCTTCGTCACCCGCAAGGACATGACCGTGAAGAACCTCTGGCACGTCGAGCCAGGGCGTGAAAATGAACCCGGCGTCCTCTACGCAGGCGTGGACCCAGCATCCCTGTTCCGCAGCCAGGACAACGGCGTGACCTGGGGCGAGGTGGAAAGTCTTGCCGACCACCCAACGCGAAAGCAGTGGCAGCCCGGCCTTGGGGGCCTGTGCCTCCACAGCATCGCGGTGGACCCCGATAATGCCAAGCGTATGTGGGTGGGGATGTCTGCCATTGGTGTATTTCGCACAGACGACGGTGGCGAGAGTTGGCACCCGAAAAACTCCGGTGTTCGTGCCGACTTTCTTCCGGAACGCTTCCCGGAGTTCGGCCAATGCACCCACAAGCTCCTGAAGCCTGCGGCTCTCATGGACAGGCTGTACCAGCAGAACCACTGCGGCGCGTTCCGCACAGATGACGCCGGCGAAAACTGGACGGACATCACCGAGGGCCTGCCGTCAAGATTTGGTTTCGTATTGGGTTTGCACTCGCAAGACCCAGACACGCTGTACGTGGTGCCCGAGGACCAGGTACTGGCAGATGGTGAGGTAGGCGGAGGATATCGAATCGTGAGCGATGCCAAGTTCCGAGTGTTCCGCAGTCGCAATGGCGGCGCCGACTGGACGCCCATGACCAGAGGCCTGCCCCAACAACACGCGTACCTTCATTGCATGCGCGAGGGCATGGCGACAGACCCTTTCGAGTCCTGCGGTGTATACGTCGGCACAACGACGGGCCAGGTCTTCTACAGCCGCGACGACGGAGACAACTGGGAGCTGTTAGTGGACTACCTGCCACCCATCAACTCCGTGGAATGCGGTGTGGTCTCTTAGGCACTAGGGAAATCTATGGGTGCTTACCAACTGATCCAAGCCCGTCCTTCTACAGGCTCCGGACAAACGGATCATAGAAGTAAGGTTATTAGGGAAATCCCGATTTTATTGAGAGTCTCGACAAGGTGGAACCTTTCGAACCACAGGCGATTTTAGGTTCCGTGGTCCCGACTAACTTATTAACCCTTCACCCTCGGAATCACATCTCGGCCCATGATTTCGATCTGCTCCAGGGCCTTGGCCTGGGGCATGCCCGGCCACTGCATCCGAAACACCAGGTAGTTGATCCCCAATTCCTCGTCATAGCGCTTGATCTCACTCACCACATCGTCCGGCGAGCCCAGCAGGAAGCGGTCCCGGGCCAAATCTTCGTAAGGCACGGAGAAGCTCTCCTCGCCGGGCAAGGCCTTGTCCTGTCCCCACGAGGCATAAGCGGCATACTTGCCCTCCAGGAAAGGCTGACTTTCAGCGTAGGCAGCGTCCCTATCCACCGCAACGTACAGCTCACGTATCATGGGCAAATCAGCGGGATGTGGTTGACCTGCTTTTGCCAGCTCATCACGGTACATGGCTAGCTGGCCTGACACCGTAGTCATGGTGGCGTGGGGATTAATCAGCCAGGCGTAGCCCCACCGGGCAGCGCGACGTATTGCTACGTCGGCGTTGGCAGCCACCCAGATAGGCGGATGCGGCTCTTGCACAGTGCGTGTCGACGTTTTGGTCTTCGGCACCTGGTAGTACTTGCCGTTGTACTCCACCTCGTCCTCGGTGAGCAGAAGCTTGGTCGCCTCCAACACCTCGCGCATGCGGCCGACACGCTCTTTTGCCGCGACCCCAAACGAGCCGTACTCTTCGTCGCGGTAACCCAGGCCGATGCCGAATACAAACCGACCGTTGCAGATGGCGTCCATAGTAGCCAGGTTCTCGGCCAGCGCGACGGGATTGTGCAGCGGCAGTAGCAACACGGACGCGGCCACCTGCATGTCGCCAGCCTCCGCAGCCATGCGCGCCAGGAACGGCAGCGAGGCCGCCATTTGGTACGGCGCGGAGAGGAAGTGCTCACCACAGCCTATGAGGTCAAAGCCAGCGTCCCGCGCTGCCCGCGTCTGCTCGGCGCTGTCGGCTATCTGCTGCGCCAGCGTGTATTCGCCGGAGCTTTGTGTATTGAGAAACAGTCCGATTTTCATTCTTCTCCTCCACAGCGAAGGGTTTGCAGTTATGGCTCGAAACAAAATAATAGCTATGGGTTATGCGCTTCGTAACATGGTACAGGACTGCTCACATTGATACACATCAACGGGGGGAAACTGGTAACCTAACCGCCCTTCCCGAACAATGAGGATGACAATGCGTACTGTATCCCCCACCCTGCTGGCTGGTCTCGTTTTCATCGCCGCCCTATCCCCCGCTTTCATTTTTATTAAATTTTGCCCGGCTGTCGGCAGTAGCGAGGCCAGACTCGTTTACACAGGTACCGAGGCACTGGTCACGTCATCTGGATCGTAGTCGTAGCCCTGTGCGTAGGAGGCATAGCTCTATACGCCGCACGACGATTCAGCCTCTTAAAGGAAGCTGACGCGAAAATTGATGAACTTTATCGGCTGTCCATTAGCGACGGGCGGGTCTCCAGGGGTCCCGAGCAAATCACCCTGGCCCCCCTGCAGTTCAAGCTTCTGGAATACCTAAACAGGAGTGATGGCTCCATACGCACCACAGAGGACATACTCCAAGAGCTGTATGGCAATACTGAAGACCGACCAGCCCTTAACCAGTTGATCAATCGACTCCGGGCAGAGCTCAATATCCACGATTATATCGGAGGCAACGAAAATAACCTTGGCTGTTGGCATTCAGCCAGTGGACTCCACCCAATATGCTAGATAAAGCACCCTAACCAGGCCTTCGTTATCGAGTTGTTAGTGCAATGTTAGCGTGAACTGGCTACACGTAGTTGCACCAAAGCAGGCGATGTGATGATGTAATGACAACCCACATAAGGAGCCTGGATATATGAAACGAACGCTCTTCCTAGCGATAACCGGACTGCTTGCAATAGCTCTGGCCTGCACTGGCGAGGTCACGACCACGGCAGACCTGACGTCGTCGCCGGCTTTATCTCGCCAGCCCGTTACGCAAGAGCCTCTATCAGCGGAGGGTGTTCCCAATTCGGCGACGTCCTCACCTGCGATCACGCCAACCGCGACACTAATTCCCGGCCCTACTCCGATTCCTTCTTCAGCGTCTTTTTCAATCGACGTTGATTCCCGACCCGCGCCTCTGGTGGCTGAGTTCAGCAATACCTCCCAGGGGCAGATATTGGCTATCACGGTATTGAAAACAGCATTGCCGTTGAGTTCGATACATACCAAGATGTGGTATTCCCTGAACCAGACGGCAATCACATCAGCGTTCATACTCGAGGGGTATTCGCCAATCACATAGGCGATGAGTACTCTTTAGGCAAGGTCACACCGGATATCCATCTGCATGACGAACAGGCTCATGTGGTGAAAATCGATTATTCCCCCGGTACTATGACCATTTTTCTTGACGATATTGAAGAGCCTGTTTTAGAGATTTCAGTGGACATAGCCGATACCCTGGAATTGGACAGTGGCAATGCATGGGTTTGGTTCACATCTGACACCGGCGGGGGAACTGCGGATATTCATGACATTCTCAGTTGGTCGTTCAGCCCCGTAATCACGCAATAAGATTTGGGTAGTACATTCCCCCGTAATTAGCTTCAGTTGCGCCATGGGGTGGGCTACCGCCAACTCCACCCAACTCTATCTCCCGAACTCCCGCTCTAAGTGCGTGGCGCTGAGGTGAATCATGGTTGGCCTGCCGTGGGGACAACTGTGAGGCTGATTGCAACCTTCAAGCTGCCGGGTCAGCGCCACCATCTCCTGATGGGTCATGACCTTGCCTGCGCGAATTGCGCTGTGGCAGGCAATGGAGTACGCCGCCCGCTGCTGCCACGTCTCAGGGTCGCCGCCCTCGGATAGCTCGTCGAGAACGTCGACAAGGGCGTTGGCAGGGTCGGCCTCCGCCAGTATGCTGGGCACTCCCCGAATCAGGAAAAGGTCTCCGCCGAAAGGCTCCACCAGCAGGCCCAAGGCAGCAAACGACGCCTGATTGTCCTGGAGAAGCTCTTGCTGCCGAGGATTTAGATCGAGCGTGGCCGGCTCCATAAGTATCTGCACTTCAGGAGCGCTGGCTGCCGCGTCGGCCTGAATCTTCTCGAAAACCACCCGCTCGTGGGCGGCGTGCTGGTCGATGAGGAACATGCCGTCAGGGCCCTCAGCGGCAATATACGTGTTTTGCACCTGGCCCAACACTCGAAGCACTGGCAAGGCAGACTTGGGGCTCAGAGATTCTTCGAAGGGCAATCCAGCGTCAGACAAGGCATGAACGCCCTCACCATTGGTCTGGACGGATGCAGCAGACCCACGCGAAAAGGGCTGGACGGGCCAGAAAGTTGAAACGGCCCGTCTCTGTGCGTCCGAAAAGCCACCGGCCGTTACCTGGGCGCGACGCATCTCAGGCACAGGCGTATGGGCCGTCAGCGTCTGTCGGACGGCATGCTGGACCGCCGAAAAAACCTGGTCCTGACGGCGGAACCTTACCTCTGTTTTTGCTGGATGTGCATTCACATCCACGTCCTCAAATGGTATGGAGATATTAAGCACCGCCATTGGAAACCGGCGTTCCTTCAGGAAGCCGTGGTACGCCTGCTCCACCGCCACATTCAGGGCGCGACTCTGCACCCAGCGCCTGTTCACGAAGAGGCTGATGTAGTTGCGGTTTGCACGGTCCACTGTCGGCGCTCCCACAACGCCTGTAACTGACGGCGTCTCATCCTCCGCATCCTCCAGGCGAGAGATTTCCAGCATGGCCTGCGCTACGTCCCGACTATACACAGCGGCCACCGCCTCCAACAGGTCGCCAGTGCCGAGACTGGCAAACCTGGACCGGCCAGCAGTGAGATGAAAGCGTATCTCGGGGTAGGCCAGCGCGTAGCGGGTCACCAGCGTCTGCACGCGGGTGGACTCGGAGCCGGGCGAGCGCAAGAACTTACGGCGGGCAGGCACGTTGCGAAAGAGTTGCTGCACGGTGATGATGGTCCCCGGAGAAGCGCCCTCACGTTCTTTGTCCCTGACCTGACTCTCGAAAATTTCCAGGCGAGCGCCACTTTCGGCGTCGGCGTGGCGGGTGACCATGGTGACCTGAGACACGGATGCTATGCTAGGCAGGGCCTCGCCGCGAAAGCCCAGCGTGGCGATGGACTCCAGGTCATCTGCAACCGAGAGCTTGCTGGTGGCGAACCTCTCGAAGGCCAATTCTACCTCGTCGAAAGGAATGCCAGCGCCATTGTCAGCCACGCGAATGAGTTCGACGCCCCCGCCCTGAATCTCGACCGATATCTCGGTGGCCCCGGCGTCGATGGAGTTCTCCACCAGCTCCTTAACGACAGACGCAGGGCGCTCAATGACCTCGCCGGCGGCGATCATGGAGGAGACTTCAGGGGTAAGTTTTTCAATCATTCTTAAACCGCGTATTTCGTGCCAGCCATGTGGCCAGAGAAACTTATCATTCCGAGCGGAATTCGCCGAGGAGGAGGAAAGAACGCTCCGTGGCGGATAAGGCCTTTGCCGTTACCAAGAGGCACACGCTGCAGATTCCTCGCTGCGGTTCGGAATGACAGAAAACTCGCCACTATCCCAAACGGCAACCCTCATATGTTCTTCAACCAATTAATCGAGTACCCAATTAAGGAACGATAACTGTCTTCGCCTCGGGGCGCTAAGTCCCCGAACGGTACGCGTCGTGCTCCGAGCCGCCCGTGGCAACCACGTCGGCGATGACCCGATAAATCTGCTGCATCTCGGTGTCGTTGGCGTTGCGCCAATAGTAGGGACTACAAACGAAACCGCCAAAGTTTCGAACTATCTCCGGGTGATCGTCAATCACGAAGTCCGGTCTCGTCGTAACGCCCCATGTAGCCAGACCCTGCTCGTAGTCCTCGATAGGCTTCTGGAAGATATCCGACACGTAGCTCTCAAGGCCCAGACGCCGAACCTCCGCCCTACGAATGCCCACCCCAGACCAGACGTATACCACATGACCGTCTGCAATCAGCTTCTGAAACGTCTCCTCGGTGTCGGGCCGCATGCTGCCGTCCGCTCCCAGGATGGTGTAGTCGACATCAAAAAAGATGTTCATGCGATGTTAATTGACGTACTGCCGAACTCCGTGCCGTTCCATCGTTTGGACAAAAAACTAAATTCCCGCCGCGTGGCCGTCGGTGCGAGGGTCTGCTGCGCCCATGCGAACGCCCGTCTCGGGATCGATGAGAATGAGCTTCGTCGATCCTGGACGAACGTCGATGTGCTTGATGGTGTGGCCCTTGGCCCCCAGCTTGGCCAGCTCCTCGCCAGACATGCCGGGCTCCAACTCCAGCACTGGCAGGTCGTCGATGTTGGACGGGTCTGTGCCGGGCCACGAGTTCCAGCATGGCGCTTCCAGGGCCTCCTGCGCGCCCATACCGTAGTCGATGACGTTGGTTATCATCTGAGCGTTCCAGGCCACTTGACGGTCGCCGCCGGGTGTGCCCGCCACGATGTACGGCTTGTCGTCCTTCATGACCATGAAAGCATTCAGCGTGTGCATGGTCTTCTTGCCCGGCTCGATAACGTTGGGGTGGCCCTCCACTAAGGAGAAGCCGCGCCCTATGCGGTTGTTCAGCAGTACGCCGGTGCTTCCCGCCACGAACCGAGATCCGAATCCGTCGGATAGGCTGTGGATCATCGACACCGCGTTGCCCTCGCCGTCCACCACGCAGAAGTAGGTGGTGTCGTCTCCGCCAGCCATGATGGCACCCAGAGGCCCGGCCTCAACATTACCCACAGTCTTATCCATGCTGATCTCCCGGCGACGCATCTCGCCGAACTCCTTGGAAACCAACTCACTGGTGGGCGAATTAACGAACTCGGGATCGCCCATGTAGGCATTGCGGTCGGCGTAGGCCAGCTTCTTGGCCTCTACCATTGCATGCACGGCGTCCGCCGAGTAGAAGCCCATGCCAGCAAGGTCGAAGCCCTCCATGATGTTCAGCATCTCCAGGAGAATCAGGCCCTGCGACGGCGGGTTAGTTTCGTAGACAGTGTGGCCCCTGTAGGTCGTGGATATGGGCGACTCGTAAAGGTCCGTCCTGTACTGGGCAAACTCTTCCTCTGTGTACAGGCTTCCGGCCGCCCGCAGAGCGCGCACCATCTCCTTGGCGATCTCGCCCCTGTAGAAGACGTCCGGACCTTGCGCCGCGACAGTCTTCAGCGTGTTAGCCAGATTCTTGTTGACCAGAACATCACCCGGCCCCAGGGCTGCGCCATAGCGGGTGAATATTGCGGCTGTGTCCGAGAACTCGCTGAGGGCATCCCGTGAGTTGGTGAATATGTCGCCCAGGTGCTTCGACAGCACGAAACCGTTCTCCGCATACTCGATGGCGTACTCCAACAGCCTGGCCACCGGCATAGTGCCGAAGTTCTTTTGGATGACGTAATAGGAGTCGATCTCGCCGGGAATGGCCGCTGAGTGGGGACCCGTTCGCGGCATAGTCTTGTAGCCCCGGCTGACGTAGTAGTCGCGGTCGACGGCCATGGGAGCCTTGCCGCTGCCGTTCAGGCCATACACCTTGCCGGTCTTGGCCTCGAACATGATGATGAAGGGCTCGCCGCCAATGCCGCACCACATGGGGCATGTGACCGCCTCCACGGCAGCCATGGCTATTGCAGCATCAAAGGCGTTGCCGCCCTCTGACAGCACCCGCACTCCGGTGGTCGCCGCCATGGACGACTGCGATGAAACGACGCCTCCTTTTGTGTACACGGCGCTCCTGCCGGTCTTGATGCTGGGTCCCGTTGCTGTGCCGTTGCTGCTCATGAAGCCCTCCCCGACCATTTTAGGCGTTGGAAATTACTACGCTATAATAGCACAGGACACGGCCACCCTTTATACTGACCCCAGACACGGAACCCACCGAATTTAACAGGAGCAAACATTGGCTGACCGACCCACTCTTCAAGACGTTATCGCCGCCAAACAACGCATCGCGCCGTACATATGGCGTACTCCCCTGCACCACTACCTGGGCCTGGACAAGCTACTCGGCGCCGAGGTATGGGTGAAGCATGAGAATCACCAGGTGCTGGGCGCGTTCAAGGTACGCGGTGGCGTCAACCTGATATCCCAGATGTCGGACGAGGAGAAGCAGCGCGGGGTAATCACTGCGTCGTCGGGGAACCACGGCCAGTCCATAGCCTACTCCGCCGGGCTGTTCGGAGCGACGTGCGTCGTGTGTGTGCCAGAGGGGGCGAACCCCGGCAAGATCGAGTCCATGGAGAACCTTGGCGCAAAGGTAATCCAGCACGGCCCCTACTTTGACGTTTCGCGGGAGCACGCGGAGCGGCTGGCAAAGGAGGAGGGCTACCGTTTCGTGCACGCCGTCAACGACGCCACGCTGATAGCAGGCGTCGGCACCTACGCGCTGGAGATTCTGGAAGACCTACCTGACGTGGATGTCATCATCGTCCCATTAGGCGGCGGCAGCGGGGCCAGCGGCGTAGGCATCGTGGCCAAGAGCATCAATCCCAATATCCAAGTGATCGCGGTGCAAGCCGAGCGGGCGCAAGCGGGTTACCAGTCGTGGAAGACCGGCACGCTGGCGAAGTCCCCCATGACCAGCAAGGCCGAGGGCCTGGCCACCGGCATGGGCTACGAACTGCCCCAAAGCATCCTTAAGGACGTGCTGGACGACTTCGTGCTGGTGTCCGACGAGGAGATGGACCGGGCCGTCGTCACCCACCTGGAGAAGACCCACAACCTGACGGAGCACGCCGGGGCGGCGTCGCTGGCGGGCGCGCTGAAGATCAAGGACCGCCTGCGCGGCAAAAAAGTAGCCCTGGTAATGAGCGGCGGCAACATCTCCATAGAGCACCTCAAGGGAGCGTTGGGAGTGGGGGGGGATAGGCGACGGTGCCTGCCGAATCAGGGATACTGAAATTGTCATCATAGATAGTGTAGATGACTATTCCTTGATGATTTGCGGTGGACTAATTGTCGTTCAGTGAGTGGTTCGATTTCTGGGCTATTTTTTATGTGGGCTACGCCGTGTACCTGGCCGTGACATCTGCGGTGGCAATATTCTGGATAGTTTACGCCCGTAGGTCGCGCGGTTCGGCATTGGCATCATCGACTGATTTTATTGCGACCGTCATGAAGTTCCAATATAAGTTGGTGTTCTCTCTGGTCAAGTTGGGAAGACCGCCTGCCAAATTGCCATCGGCGATTCCAACCTATAAGCAAATGTTCACAGTAGCGGGGACCACAGGCGTTGTAGTCGCCACCTCAGCCGGCATTATCGTGTTCTTCTTGCAGTGGGTGGAAAGCCTAGCCTGAAGGCATGGGTTGCGTCATTCGGCCCCTCGATTTTCATAGCAGACCCCGTAGGTATGCGCTCATGATTCGAGCTGCCTGACGCCCCTAAGAGCCGTGGCGATAAACGGGCTGCTGAAAACGGATTCAGCAGCCTGTTCCTAATCATGCAAGTTGGCCGACAATCATCCACAGTCCCCATACCACCAGTAGAACGCCAGTGGACTTGCTTATCCAGTGACCCGCCCGCGCGACCTTTTCAACTAGCA
>MUCK01000040.1 GCA_002816705.1 SAR202 cluster bacterium Casp-Chloro-G4 | reverse complement strand
TACCATCCGGCATTGAGACCCGCCCCCAAGTAGCGGAAGACTCTCTTAATTTGGCCTCATTGTTGTTTGAATAAGTAGATCCACCTTAATGGTTGTACTTGTGGAACCCACATGTGCTAACATCTCCGTAACTTTATTCGCTGAAGGTCGTATGTATAAACAAGATGAGCCCGAGGTAAATCTAGATCAGATCCTGGAGAGGCTGCGTACCTTCATCGCTAAGCTAAAAGGCGGCGGGGGAGGGAACGGGCTCGCCTATATCATCATTGGCGGCTTCATAGTGCTGTTAGGTCTATGGCTTGCCTCCGGCTTCTACACGGTCCAACCGGGTGAGAAAGCTGCAGTCCGGATGTTTGGTCGTTATCAAGGCCCTCCTATAGATACGGGGCTACACTGGCTCTTCCCATCGCCCATAGGCTCCAGAGACATCGTCACGGTGGACGAAATTCGGAGGCTAGAAGTAGGCGTCAGAAGCACTATACCGGTGCCGGAGGAGTCTCTCATGATTACCGGCGACCAGAACATTGTGGACGCTCAATTGCTGGTGCAGTACAGGATTGACGATCTGGAACTTTACCTCTTTCGTGTGGTAGACCCAGACGGCATTACGATAAAGGATGTCGCCGAGACATCACTTCGCCAAGTGGTAGGCCAGCGGGCAATTGATGACGTGCTTACCATCGAGAAAGAGGCCGTCCAAGAGGACACAAAGCTGAAAATTCAAGAGTTGCTGGACCTTTACGAAACGGGAATTGAGGTCACTGAGGTCAAGCTTCTAAACGTAAGCCCACCGGCGCAAGTGCAGGACGCATTTGATGATGTGGTCCGCGCTCGCGAAGACAAGGAACGTATCATCAACCTCGCCGATGCCTATAAAGAGGGACAGCTTCCTCTTGCCAGAGGCGAGGCGGCCCGCCTTACAGAATCGGCAAATGCATTCAAAGAAACCAGAGTTGCCGAGGCCACAGGACAGGCCGAGCGCTTTCTCACCGTTCTTGAAGAATATCGAAAAGCCCCAGAGGTGACACGCCAAAGGCTGTACCTTGAGGCCATGGAAGACGTATTGCCCGGGGTAACGAAATTTATCGTTGACTCTGATAGTGGTGGGAACCTACTTCAATTCTTGCCACTGACCAGTGAAGGCGCGAACAACAACCTTTTCCCCGTTCCGGGTAATTAATCGAAGTATTTATGAAAGTCGTATAGGGATTCAGTATGAAGATTCTTGCCGGATTAATAGTCTTGTTTGTCGTTGTAGCCCTCGTTGTGGGTCCGCAGCTGTTTTACGTCGTTGACGAGACAGAGGTGGCCATCCTGACGCGCTTCGGTGAAGTGAAGACTACTATCGTTAATCCGGGACTGAACGTTAAAACTCCCTTCGTAGAGAAGGTGACGTACTACGAAAAGAGGCTGTTGGTCTTTGATGCGCCGTCTGAGCCGATGCTGACAAAAGATAAGAAACGGCTGATAATCGACGTATACGCTAGGGGAAAGATAATTAGCCCTCAACTCTTTCGTGAGTCTGTGTTCACCGAGGCACGGGCGGCCTCCCGAGCGATCGATATCATCTCTTCGGAATTGCGCCTAGAGATAGCCAAGGACAACCAGATAGAGATCATCGCGGAGACTCGTGAAGAGATCATGAACCGCGTGCGCGATAATGTCGCTCCCAAGTTGGAGGATTTCGGCATAGAACTGGTTGATCTCCGTATAAAAAGGGCGGACTTCCCGGCAACAATCGCTGAAAGTGTTTATGCGAGGATGCAGGCCGAACGAACGCGTATTGCGGACCGCGAGCGAGCAGAAGGCGCGGAGCGTGACGCTGAGGTACGGGCCGAGGTGGATAGGCTGGCCGCAATCATCAAGGCTGAGGCAGAGCGAGACGCACAGATTACGCGTGGTGAAGGCGAGGCGGCGTCGATCAAGATTTTCGCTGAAGCATTGCAGCAGGACCCGGAATTCTATGCCTTCCAGCGAAGCCTGGAGGCCTATCGAACGTTCTTGACCGGAAATACTACGACACTCGTATTACCGGCTGACTCCGAACTATTCCAGTTTTTGCAGACCCCAGCCGGTATTAGAGGCCCGGGTAGTACCGGCGAAAGCAATTAAGTCAGTCTGCTCCGGCCAACGGGCTTGAAAGCCTGGCCTCCTTTGGGACGCACTCGTTTTCAGACCTGGCTCTAATAGGTTTTTCTATTTGGCGAGTCTCCAAATGAAGCATAGGCTACTCTCGAACCACAAACTCGGCGCCCGAGCATTTGGCATAACTCCCCGATACATCATCTAACACCAAATTCATCTTCATGGGCGGGCGCGGCTCACCTTGGGCGCGTATAATGAAGACGAATTTCCTTTGTTGAATTCATGTGTTGGGCGATATGGACAGTGTTAGCGTTCAGATATTTGAAGAGTTCGATGGCCTCGTTTCCGAGAGGTTTCTTGGGCGTGTCGCTCAATTAACCTTGGAGCATGAACAGATCGAACGTAGCCTAAGTCTGGTTATCGCAGATGATGACACTGTTAGAGAACTGAACAGGACGTATCGAGGGCTTGACCAGACCACAGACGTACTGTCATTCGCCTTCGATAACCAGGGTGAGTACTACGGCGAAGGCTCCCCGCCAAGCGATTGGACCGAGGACGTGGAGTTCATCTTGCCAACCTCCGTGGATGTCGGGCTGGGAGAGGTCATAATCTCCTACCCTCAGGCGTTGCGCCAGGCAACTGAGGCTGGCCGTGACGTAAATGATGAGCTGGCTCATCTGACCACGCATGGCATATTGCACCTGTTAGGCCACGATCACATGGTAGACGCTGAACAAGAGGTAATGGCGGCCAAGGAGACGGCTATTCTGGCCGAGGCATTGGGTGCCCTCAATGAGTGAAGTCTTCTACCGCAAATGGCGTCCCAAGATGCTGAGCGATGTGGTGGGCCAAGAGCCTGTGACCAAGACGCTTCGCCAGGCCGTAACTCTGGGCCGTGTTGCACATGCCTACCTGTTCTGCGGCAGCCGCGGCACGGGTAAGACCAGCACAGCCAGAATACTGGCCAAGGCCGTTAACTGCCTTTCCCCAGTCGATGGCGAACCGGACAACGAATGCGCCATATGCCAGTCCATAAACGAAGGTCGCGCCCTGGACCTTATCGAGATAGACGCCGCCAGCAACCGTGGCATCGATGACATTCGAAACCTTAGCGACAAGATTCGCTTTTCACCCAACGAGGCCCGATACAAGGTCTACATTATCGACGAAGTGCACATGCTCACCGAGCCTGCCTTCAACGCCCTGCTAAAGACCCTGGAAGAGCCTCCGGCCCATGCCATTTTCATTCTTGCCACTACAGAGGCTCATAAGGTTCCGTTGACTATCATATCGAGGTGTCAGCGGTTCGACTTTCGGCGCATTCCTCTGGACCGCATGGTGGGGAAGCTCGCCCATATTTCGCAAGAGGAAGGCGTCGAGGTCTCAGAAGATGCGCTTCGGCTGATAGCCCGAAACTCTAATGGAGGACTTAGGGACGCTGAAAACCTGCTGGAACAGGTGGTGGTTTCTTACGACCCGCCCGTAACGGAGGAAAACGTCCGGGACTTGCTAGGTCTTGGTGGTGACGAGATGGCGCTGGACCTTGTGGAGCACATTATCGGTAAGTCCATTGCCGAAGGCATTTCCACCATCAACCAGGTGTCCAGCCAGGGCAACGACCTACGGCAACTGCATCGCGGCGTGGTGGAGTACCTGAGGGCAGTGCTTTTGCTAAAGACCAGGGCTGGGACTGACCTGGGATACACGGAAGATGTTTTATCGCGGTTGGAGAGCCTTACAGGCGGAGCCGACATGGCGCATCTGGTGTCGGCGCTGAAGCTATTCGCCAGCGCGGACCTCCGCCGGGATACCTCATCTCCTCTGCCTTTGGAGTTGGCAATGGTGGAGTCGGCCAGCGCTCCTGCGCCCGTTCTCGCTCCCGTTCCCGTAGTGCAACGCCCGGTACAGCGTCCTGTTGCAGCAGCCCCTCCTCGGGCAAATGCCCCGCAACCTCGCCCTGCACCGGCCTACCAACCCGCCTCGCCCGGTCCTCGACAGGAAATGACAGCTCCCCCCGCGTCTCAGCCGCCAGCCCCGGCCCCGGAGCCTGCGTTCTCCAATAACGGCGAAGTGCCATCAGAGCCCGCGGCCAGGTTGGAATATCAGTGGCGAGATATAACCAGGTCTCTAAGGCACGTAGGAAGCAAGTTTAAGCTTGGAGCGTTGCTTAATGTGTGCAAGGAACGAGACGTTGTAGATGGTACAATAGTCCTTAAATTCACTCATAAGTCCAACATGGAGCGCATGCAGCAGGAGTTGGAAAACCCCGAGTGCCGCAGGGCGTTTAACGATGTTATGGTTAAAGCAATGGATAAGGCTTATGAGGTACGTCTGACAGTGGCGAACGGTAGCGGTGGCGGCACAATGCAGGGAGCCTCCCAAAAGAGCCCTCTGGTACGTGCCGCGCAATCCATGGGAGCCCGCGTCCTAGCCGAAAAGGAGGAAGAAACGTCATGATGAATCGGAAGATGATGAAGCAGGCCCAAGAGCTTCAGAAGAACATGCTTAAAATGCAGCAGGAGTTGGAAGAGGCTACTGTTGAAGCAAGCGTGGGTGGTGGAGTCGTGAAGGTTGTCGTCAGCGGCAAGATGAAGTTGGAGTCCATCGTCATCGAGCCAGACGCAGTTTCGCCGGACGATGTGGAGATGCTGCAAGACCTGGTGCTTGCTGCCGTCAATGAGGGTCTGGAGAAGGCCCAGACCATGGCATCGGAGCGCATGGGGGCCCTAACAGGCGGTCTTAATATCCCGGGCTTGATGTAGATTCTTTCGGATTCACTGGCACCGCTTTGCTGTCAATATGCAGGAAGACAGGCGCCCGGTGCATTCAACCGCGATGAATGGACTTATCCAAATATGACCAATGAAGGATCGTCGGGGGCTGCGCCTGTTAGCAGGCTGGCCGACGAGTTCAACAAGTTGCCAGGTATTGGCCCAAAGACGGCCCAGCGCCTTACTTATTTCCTGATACGCATGCCCGAGGAGGACGCCCGTTCTCTGGCTGAAGCCATTATTGCCGTTAAAGAGCGCATCATTCTCTGCACAACGTGCTACAACATCACTGAGATCAACCCCTGCGATATCTGCACCAACGTCAATCGTGATCAGACGCGCATTTGCGTCGTAGAAGAGGCGTTGGATGTTCAGGCTTTGGAGCGCACGCGCAGCTTCAAGGGTCTTTACCACGTGCTGCACGGCGTGATATCGCCCATGAACGGCGTGGGGCCTGACGATTTGCGTATTCATCCTCTGCTAGAGCGTCTGAAGGGCGACTCGCAGGTGGAGGAGATCATTCTCGCCACCAACCCGAATCTGGAGGGCGAAGCGACGTCTATGTACGTCCACAAGCTCATCTCGCCGCTGGGCATCCGCATAACACGACCCGCTCGAGGTCTCCCGGTAGGCGGCGACTTGGAGTACGCCGACGAGTTGACCCTCAGCCGCGCCATCGAGGGCCGCCAAGACTTCTAGAGTTTTTGAATTTTAGGCAGACTCTCTTGTTGGTCGGATTCAAATGCCAATCTTTTACTGCTGACACCTGAAAGCTGACAACTCCGCGATGTCTCGACCTCGCACGTACAAGACCGAATGCATTGTCCTTAAGCAGCTCTCCCTGAGTGAGGCTGATCGCATTCTCACGCTTTATACGCCGGATATGGGAAAGGTGCGCGCCGTGGCCAGGGGAGTGCGCCGTCCCAAGAGCAAGCTATCCGGCCATCTTGAGCTTTTAAATCAGGCTAGTGTATCGCTGTCGTACGGACGCAATCTGGATACCATTAACGAGGCGCAGAGCATACGAAGCTTCCGTGGTATCCGCGAGGACCTTCAACGTATCTCCAAGGCCATATACATGGCGGAGTTGGTGGACGGATTTTCAATAGAGAACTCGGACAACTATCAGCTATACCTCTTGCTGGTAGACTCCCTTGGTTGGTTGGAGCGCACCGATAACACCAAGCTGTTGCTGCGTTACTTTGAGTTGCACCTGTTAGAGCACTCCGGGTACAGGCCTGAACTGGTGAACTGCGTGGAGTGTCGAGCGTGGCTGGAACCCGGCGATCACTTCTTCGCTGGCGGCTCCGGTGGCGTTCTCTGTCCGGAGTGCCGCGTCGATTCCGAAGACTCGCTGATCCCCATATCCCTGAACTCCATGAAGGTGCTCAGGTTTCTGCAACGGGAGAAAGGCTTTGCCAATATCGACGTTCTCAGCGTCCCGCCTGATCAGCTAGCGGTCTTGGAGCGGCTCATTCGCGTTTACATACGCTACCTCGTCGAGCGCGACCTTAAAAGCGCCGAGTTCATGAACCTCATTTCCAATGCCCGGTCGTAGTTCGTTGTAGCTGGTAGATTTTCTCTGGCAGCCAATTCATTGTTGGCCTTCTCGTTCCACTGTCTTTGTATCATCAACCTCGCGCTTCTACCCAACCCTATGCCACTTGTGCTGCGGGCATTACAATATTCCGAGCTTTATCGAAAGTAGACGCCTGGAGGTCGTGCACATGCCGGACGGTACGCTAAAGATACACGGGGCAAGATATATCGTTACAGTGGACCCGCAGCGGCGCATCATCGAGAACGGCTCCATACTGCTGGACGGCCAGAGAATCGTCCAGATAGGCAAAGCCTCCGACATGGAGGACGTGTCCGCGGACCGTGTGATAGACGCCTCGGAGATGGTCGTGACGCCGGGATTCTGCAACGGCCATATGCACATAAGCTACGCCCACGCCACTCGCGGCATCTTCCCAGACGACCTGGGGTCTGACTACCTGCCCAACGTTTTCAAGCTGCAGTCCGCTATGAACGAGGAGGAGGAGTATTACACCTCTCTTTTGGGCATTACAGAGCTTCTGAAGTACGGCACAACCTGTTTCATGGATCCCGGCAGCACAAAGTACCTAGACGCTTGTATGGATGTCTACCAAAAGGCCGGTTGCCGCATTATCACCGGCGCTCATGTCTCTGATCTGCCGAACCCGGTTAACGTCCCGGTGTATCAGACCTCCGAGGCAGTGGCCATCATGGAGCGGACGATTCGCGATTACGATGGCAGGCTAGACGGCAGAGTCCGGGCATGGGCAATGCCTTTCTCGGCTGACTTCTCCACGGAGGAGCTTCTGGTATCGGCCAAGCGTCTGGCCGATGAGTATGGCACCGGGATGAACCTGCACCAGGCCAACGCTCCGGCTTCAGTTGCGGTTCATCAGCAAAAGTTCGGCATGCGACCCGTACAGTACCTGGAAGACATCGGCGTCCTCGGCCCAAACGTTCTGCTGGCCCACGTAATCGAGCTCGACGATAACGAGGTGGATATCCTGGCCAGAACGGATACTCGAGCCATCATGTGTCCTACGCAGTCGCTCAAGCAGGCCACCGGCGTTACGACCTACGGCAAGCTGCCGGAGATGCTGGAAAAAGGTGTAACCGTTGGCCTTGGCACAGACGCGGGCAACAACTCCAATCTGGTTGAGACTCTTCGCTCCATGTATCTGGTGTCGCTAATCTACAAAGAGGGTCGTAGGGATGTAAGCATGATCCCGCCTGAGACCGCAGTGGAGATGGCGACGATACAGGGTGCGAAAGCGTTAGGCCTGGACTCGGAGATCGGGTCTATTGAGGAGGGCAAGAGGGCGGACCTCGTGCTATTCGATACCAAGCGGCCCGAGTGGAGGACTCTGTTCAATCCCATCAATAACCTTGTGTACAACGCCGATGGCAGAAGCGTTCACACCGTTATCGTGGATGGACGGGTTGTGGTTGAGGATCACAAACCACTGTTCGTGGACGAGTGGGAGCTGATCCAGAAGGTGCAGGAGCTTGGGGAGGGGTTGCTGGCTCGTACAGGCGTGTCCTTCCCCTCGAAGTGGCCACTGGTCTAAACCAGGGTCGGCCTACGTCGCGGTTGAGGTTAGTCCTCTGAGTCAGAGCCATCAATGTAAGCAGCACGGCACTTGGAGCACCAGCACGACGGTTCGTCGTTAAGAACGCCACGCAGCATAAGCGACACCATCTCTCGCTCGCTCATGCGGCAGGCACCCCCTAGCTCGGAGAAGCGTCGCATAGCAATTTCCTTGCGGAATGTGTCACCGCGGTCTAGAGGCTTGCCTTCCACTATAAAGCGGTGGGCGAGCTTTCTCAGACTATCGAGGTAGGCGGAAATGGGTTCGTTATCGTGGTCGGTGTAAATGCCGGCCATCGCATGCGCTCCTTACAGACCCTTTAATTAGCGGGCCGAACCGTGGTGGCTCATTCTGCTATACAGGAAGCGCCAAGTCAACGGCAAATCCAGGCAATCTTGCTTGAACTTTGTTCAATAAAACGGGATTATTTGTATGAATGAAATATTCACAACTTGTCACAATTCTTCCGCCGTGAAATTCACAGGAAAGGAGTATTCTAATACTAATCAAGGTCATATCCTCCTCCAATGAAAAGGCCCCCACAGCTCGACCAAGCAAGTGGGGGCTTTTTTTGTCCTTTTGGGAGAAACAGTGAGCCATGATTTGAATTTGCGATCATATGGAAACCGTCTCGAAGCCATAGTACAATTGTCTGTGGTGTGCCTCTGTAGCTCAGTGGATAGAGCATTGGTTTCCTAAACCATGTGCCCGGGTTCGAGTCCCGGCAGGGGCACCAGCAATCCAACCGCATAACAAAGGGGCTTAGGGTATTTCACCTAAGCCCCCTTTATTTGTTCATACAGCGATCTTGCCCCACTATCGCGCCATATTGGTTTGAAACAGCCCTCAGTTCGGGATCCAAGGCCTTGCTCTAGTCCTCCAGCTTACGGAGCAAGAGGATATACGTCCGAGCTTATGGTTGGCCGGTAGTGGCTCAGACCTGATACAAAAACCCTATCAATCAGCGCCCTGGGCTAGCGATTGTGCGGGCTCTTCCTCTGGGCGTTTGCGAGAGCCGTTCAAAAAGGTCCCCATCCAGGTGTAACGGACTAAAAAGTGATACGTATAGAGTAAAAAGCCGGTAACGACGACACAGATGAGTGTAAATTTTACGACCGCCGGTATTGGCCATTCCGAGATGACATATTGGGCCATGATAATCAGCGGCAAATGCGCCAGATAGACCCAGTAGGATGAGTCTGATACGTAGCGCATCGTATTATTTTCGCCACTAAAGAATTTGTGGAATAATCCCATTAGGCCAAACACCATAACCCATGCGAACGCCGCCTGTACGAAATTGCCTAGCAATGGATAGTCTTCGATGAAATAAATGATGGCTACACCGAGTGGAAATAGTACGAACAGACCTAATGGCAATGCCATCTTCCACCCATGGCTGATACGTCCCTCTGGGTCGTCGTAATCATAATAAAGTGCGCCGAAGCAGAAGAAGATGCAATAGAACGCAAGGATAGACGGGGCGGGAAAGAGTCCGATCGATGTGTCGGGACCAAACTCCGCCATCGAGGCATCTTTCATGAAGGCTTGTGGAATCATCGTCAATGGAACGAGCCACAAATAGCGGACGGGCGATAGTACCACCCAGTTGGGCAGTCGCGGGAAGCTGAAGTGATCAATAAGCCAGGCGATTATGGCAAATCCTGCTACCAGCAGACACAATTGCCACAAGAACCAGAGGTGAGTGAAACTGAAATCGTTTATGAAAGCGACAATGCCTGCTTTTGCGCTGATGTCGGTCGCGGATGCGGCCGCAAAATCCCAGACAAAACGAGTTAGCGGAATAATGGTGAATACGCCCAAGAGGAGCGGCAGAAAGACACGGCGGAAACGGTGCTGAACCAGCGCTCTCAAGCCCCGCTTTCTCCATAACATCGCGGTGAAGAAGCCACTCATCACGAAAAAGAGCGGCATGCGGAAGCCATGAATCGCGATGTTGATTAAACTGAATGCGTCATTTTGTCGGACGTCTTGCACAGCCCAAGTTCCAGCCGTAAAGGCGTAGGATGCGTGCAAAACAATGCCCAAAAGCATGACAATAGCGCGGAGTGCATCGAGGTCGTGGTGGCGCGAGGATATGGTGGCGATTCCGCCGCCAGTGCTTTTAAAGTCGCCTGCGATCGGGGCCTCACTGTTTAAGAAAGACGGCATTATCCTGCGTACCCTCTTAGGAGGCTTTAAATCCACCATAATGTAACACTTCGTTCCATAATACCATGACATTGTGAATATTCAGGGGGACGAAACTAGAATAGGGGGTTGTACATCCCACCTTGTCATGGCCTGCGATGCCGCAGTACTGGGTAGCAAAGAAACCTAGCTCTAAGAGCAAATATCTATCATTCGTTGCATATAAACCGCATGTAAACCATCCCTTTTGAGCCGGAAGTTGGCGGGCTTCATGTTCAAGTGGATATCATGTCCCCGGTATGTCAGAAGAACAGGGACACCAGGTTTTCGGCAAAGAAAAGGCCTCGACAATCGTCGAGGCCTTTCGGGTGTCTTCAGTGCGATGTTGGGCTACAGCAGGGTTTCGCCGCACCTGGTAACGATGTGAGGGTAAGGCATGGGGAACAATAGCTTGCCCCCGTTTTCCAGGTATCGCTTCTCTCGCCTCATCAACTCAGACTTCAGGTGCCACGGCAGAACCATCATGACATCTGGCTTCAACTGCCGAGCGCGGTGTTCTGAAACCAACTCTATGTCCGTCCCCAGCGTTCTTAGCGACACTTTGTCTGGGTTGCGCTCGCTGATGTAGGGCAGCACATGTTTATCGATGTCGAAGAACTGGAGCATTACGTTTGCCTTGGATGATGCGCCCAACCCTCCTATGGTATAACCGGCCTCGTGCTCCTGCCGGATGAAGCTTTTAATCGTGGTCTTGAGCTTCAGTAAGCGCTGGTGAAATGCCGCGTATGTCTCTGGTTCGTCAAGCCCAAGCGTTGCTTCGGATTGCAGCAGATTGTGGAATGCCTCGGTCTTCTCCGGGACGCTCTCTCTGTGGCTGGCGAACGCTCTGATGCTCCCTCCGCTGGTCTTGTTCAGGGAGACGTCAAATATACTGAGCCCATTTTCTTCCAGCAGGCTATTCAGCGTCATCAGCGAGAAGTAATAGAGGTGATCGTGGCAGAATTCATGGAAGGTCAGCGTATCCAGAAGCTGAGGTAGGTAGCTTACCTGTATGCACCAGACGCCATCTTTGGCCAGCAAGGCTTTGACGTCCTTGGCAAAGGCGTGGAGGTCATTAACTTCGGAAAGCATGGCGACTGACGTTATTATTTTGACTTGCCCCTGACCCAGCACCGGTCTGATAGCGCTCTCAGAGAATGTACCGTTAATTATGGCTATGGATCTGTCCAGGTGTGACCAGCTTATGTTTTCAGCGGGCTCAACACCGATTTGGCGGACCTTGGTTGGATAGTACGAAAGCAGCGTCCCGTCGTTGGCGCCAATATCCAGCACAGCATCGCCTTTGCCAATCTCCACCCTGCCCGTGACATCCGCAACAAGCTCCTTTAGGACTGTACGCTTGGCCGGGTTGGCCGAAATACGGTAAGAGTAGTCATCATAAAGCGACGTGCGATCCACCGACTCTTTAAGCTGCAGGGTGTGGCAG
The DNA here is from genome assembly GCA_002816705.1 of SAR202 cluster bacterium Casp-Chloro-G4. Lineage (GTDB taxonomy): Bacteria > Chloroflexota > Dehalococcoidia > Lucifugimonadales > JADFKI01 > Casp-Chloro-G4. Next base: position 262 of record MUCK01000040.1, on the reverse strand, counting down.
CCATCACAGAGCAAAAGGGTTAGCGGGACCTTTGCATCGGAAAGAGGATGGCCCTCATTTGTCTGAACGAATGTAGTAGATAGGAATTGAGGCCCCAAGCTTATGCCCTCTGCGAGGTTGGTGTCTCCACAAATCCGACATGCCACGATGTTACGGTAAAGTTCCTGGGGCCTGCTTCTAGTTACATACATCATTATTCTTCGACCTGCAATCGTGTAGAATCTAGTGTGGACATTCGCCCCCATGACAAGGCTCTAAATTA
>MUCK01000039.1 GCA_002816705.1 SAR202 cluster bacterium Casp-Chloro-G4 | reverse complement strand
CTCGCGCGGTAAGCGCGAGGGCCTATTTTTTTGCTTGATTTTCGGAGAGGGTAATGGGGGGCTTAGTGGTAAGGAGCCATCATGGGTCGGGTTGCCCTGCCAAACCATGGTGGGAGCCATATGCTGGTTCTCAGAGATTTCCAGTTGCGGACACTAAGGTATCGCCTGGATTGTCCTACAGAGACAGTCATAAGACGCCAATGATATCGCCATGGGAAGGACCGATGCAGTCGGCGCTAACCAAATTGACGTTGTAATGGGAAGAGCGGCCTCTCTTCTTGTGAAGGACCGACCGCTAATGTCGAATAAGAAGATGCAACCTCCGAACGATCCGTGGGATAAACAGATGGCACTCATATTTGGGGCCGTACAGTCTGGGTCTAGTCATCTGATCTAAGTAGGGTGTCGGTGGGGTTTTGTTTGGTCTCAACTAAAACACCCGCCTGGGGCCTTCTGAGTGCTTAAGAATGGTATTAGTGATGGCAGTTTGATCTCCAATGCCTATGCCAATTCGATGCAACGGCCTATAGAGAGTCATTAATTTGTGATCGTGGCCTACGCCTGAAGCGAGTGGGTTGCTGGGGTCAGAGAAGCCGTTGGCGGGCACTGTGCGACGGAACCGGAGGGACTAGGCGGACTCTGCATTGGACTCCATTGGTATTTTCGTGACCTTCAGCCTTTTCAGGCGGCGGCCGGTCGTGGAGATAACCTCTATCCGAAGACCATCGTAGTCAATGGAATCGCCAACACTCGGGATTTTGCCCAAACGTTGGTAGACAAATCCTCCCAGAGTGTCGAAGCCGTCCCCCTGGACATAGACGTTCAGAAGGGTATTCAAGTCATCGATGCTAACGCGAGCGTCCATCATGAATTCGGAATCGCTAAGGGCGATAACCTCAGGCTCCCCCACATCGAATTCGTCTAGAATCTCACCCACGATCTCTTCAAGCAGGTCCTCGATTGTGACGAGACCCGAGACGCCCCCGTACTCGTCCACCACGATCGCCATATGAACACGTCGTGTTTGGAACTCGCCCAAAAGCTCTTCCAGGGTTTTGGATTCGGGAATGAATAGGGCGGGCCTGATGATGCTCTCCACCAGAATTTGAGGTGTGGTGTCACCGGTGGCAACTTCCCTAAGGATATCTCGGGCGTATACTATGCCCTCTATCCGATCCAGGCGCTCTCTGTAAACAGGGATTCGGCTATGGCCTTTTTCCACCATCATCTCAGCCAACTCTGCTATTGGTATGCCGATTTCCGCCACAGCCATATCTACCCTGGGAACCATGATTTCTCGTGCTACCGTGTCGTCTAACTCCACCACGCCCCGGATCATCTCCACCTCGCGCTTATCCAGAAGCTCGCCGTCCTCCTCCAGAGACATTCCGATCTCTACAACTGGATTGTCTGACTGGGCGTGGCCGTTGCCGTTGGCGGGAGTGAACTTGGCCGTGAGTGCCACTACCAAAGCCAGGGGAGGATGAAGAATCCAAGCCAGCGCACGGGCTGGGTAGGCCGCCCTGAGGGCTATGCTGTCTCCGTATGTGGCGTAAGCGGAACGCACCACGCCGTAGACGACTAGTTGCAATACTATTACTAAGGCTCCGGCCAGCGTTATTGGCTGCCATCCTAGTCCTGATTGGCTTACGGCAACTGCGGAGGCGGAGAGGAAACTAGCGGCAAAAGCGATGTGCTTTAGGAATGTCAGTGATCCGACGGGGCCTAATGGAAGTGATTGGAGGCTTTCCAGGTGGGTGGCTCCGGGGTGTTCCTGCGCCACCAGCCGCTGGATACGCTCACGGCGTATGGCAGCGATGGTTTTTTCGGCGAGATACGCTAGAGAGAAGACGATGAACGAAACTATGAAGACGATTGCGGGTATTAGGGGACTACTACTATCACTATCCATATGAAATCACGCTTCCGATCGACAACTTCGATCTGATGCGCTATGAGTTCGGCTCCTTAACTGATTTGGGTTTCTTTGGTAATTCTTTGGCTGGAACGCCCACTACCAGGGTGTTTTCCGCCACGTCTTTGGTAACGACGGATCCAGCTCCTGTTGCGGACCCTTTGCCCATGGTTACAGGGGCGACCAACATGGTGTCACAGCCTACAAAAACGTCATCACCGATGTATGTCTCGTTTTTGTTTTCGCCGTCGAAATTACACGTTATGGCGCCGGCGGCAATGTTCACGTTTTTGCCTAAATGGGCGTCACCCATGTAGCTGAAATGTCCCATTTTCGTGTCCGGGCCCAACCGACTGTTTTTGATTTCAGCCGAAGTTCCCACGTGAACCCCTTGCCCAAGGTGCGAGCCACCGCGAATATGACTGAAGGGGCCTACATCTACGTTATCGTCCAGGTGGGAATCGCGAATCACGGAGGATAGCACGTCGCAACCGTTTCCTATAGAGGAGTCGGAGATCATTGAGTTGGGTCCGATTCTGCATGCCTCTCCGACCTGCGTTCGGCCAGTGATGTGCGTGTTAGGCAGAATTATGGTGTCCTGACCTAGCTCAACCGTGTGGTCGATGTATACAGATGATGGGTCCGGCATAGAGACGCCGCTCATCATCCAATGCTCTCGGATGCGCTGCCGCATGACGGTCTCGGCCTCTGCCAGTTGAACCCGATTGTTCACGCCCATCGTCTCGTAGGCGTCCTCCGACAGAATGGATTCTATCTGCATGCCCTGTAGGGAAGCCAAGGCCACAAGGTCTGTAAGGAAAACCTCGCCCTTTTTGGAAGGAGGAAGGCCATTGAGGTGTTTCCAGAGCCATGGACCGCGGAAGCAGTAGAAGCCACTATTGATCTCTCTGATGGATCTGGTCTGGGCGTCGGCTTCCTGTTCTTCGACGATGGCGGTGATCGTCCCAGATGGGTCTCGAATGATGCGTCCCAGGCCGGTCGGGTTTACCAGCGTGGAGGTAAGCAAAGTGATGCATGCCTCGGTCTCGTCGTGACGCTTCATCATTTGCTTGAGGGTGTTGGCGTTGACTAATGGAACATCGCCGTACATCACCAGGATGTTATCGACGGTCTTCATTAGCTTTTCGGCCTGGAGGACCGCATGACCCGTGCCCAGTTGCTCTTTCTGCGTTACGTAGGACACTTCAGAGCCAAGAGCAGATTCGATTAGGCCAGAATCTTGAGGCACAACTACAGCTACTGGAGCAAGACCAGCCTGCCTGGCGGCCTCGCCCACAAGGCACAACATCTCCGTCCCGCAAACTTGGTGCAGAACCTTGGGGGTGCGGGAATTCATGCGGGTGCCCTTGCCGGCAGCAAGGATGACTGCAGCGTGGGTACTCATAGCCTTAAATCACAAAACTGCCCAAGGCACCACGGATTCGCAATGCATGAGGCAGTCCATTTTTGGGGCGTTTTCCAGAATCGTGCACTTTAGATAATTATATCACGGCAGGCCGTTTTCAGTCAATCGGGTCGTCTATGGCTAAACACCGGCTTACGCGGCTGCAAATGGAGTAGCCCTACGTGATTTGTGGGGCTACGATACTTTCGGAAGCGTGCCTTGGCGGCTTGGCCAACATCACGATGACCATCGTAAGCACGCCAAGAACCGCGAACGTGACGAAGGCGATCAAGTAGCTGCCGGTAATGTCGAAAATCGCGCCGGAGAGCAAGGCTCCAATGGCCTGCCCCAAAGACGTAAATGGCTCGGTGACGCCACGAATAACGCCAAGGGAACGCCTACCGAAGTAGTTAGCATATGCGACAGGAGGGGCCACAAGCATTCCACCTAGTCCGAAGCCGAAGAGCCCCGAATATGCCAAGGCTTCAACCGTAGTATCGGCCGTAACCAACATGATGGATGCCATAGCCATTATCAGGGCGACCCCTGCCAGGGTAATCCTGACCGGAACCCTGTCTATCAACCAGCCCCAGATGATACTGCCTACACCCATGAAGCCCGCGTTAAAGCTTAACGCCAGGCCTGCTACGGATGTGGTTAATCCCTGGTCTCGGAAGTACGCGGCCATATGCACGTTGGTTCCGGCCTGCATAACGAATAGGAGTCCGACGCCTATCGCTAGAATCCACAGTGCGGAGGTCCTCATGGCCTCTTTGGACGTCCATTGCGGCTCCTCTACTGCGCGGGCGCTGCCGTCGGTTGCTCCTGTGCCGGGCTTGTCTCCGTCAGGCAGCAGCCCTACGTCTTCTGGTCGTTGGACTATAAGCAGCGATACGGGAGCCAACGCTATGACCCAAACCAGGACTCCTAGAACCACCCAGGCAGTCCGCCAACCCTGGCTAGCGATTACCAGGGAGGCAATGATAGGGAATCCCACCATGCCTATGGAATGCGATAGAGAAAGGAGTCCATTGGCCCGACCCCTGGTTTTTATAAACCAGCGGGAGACCACAACGGATGCCCCTATCTGAATAGGGCTGGAAAAGATCACCCGTCCGGTGGCATAGGCCAAATAAAAGGCTATTGGAACAGTGGCCCAGGACAAAGAGATAGTGGAAAGGCCCAGGACGAAGATGCTGACAGCCAGAACCAATCTGGCGCCGTACTTGTCGACCAGCCAACCAACCATTGGTGAGGCTCCGGTAGCGGCAAGGCCGCCCAAGCTGGCTGCGCCGGCGATAAGTGTGCGGCTCCAACCTAACTCTTCCGCAAGCGGAAACATAAAGACGGCGATTGTGAGGCTGGCAGCGGCGTTGCGCACCACCTGCGAGCTGCCGGCGGCGGCCAATACGATCCACCCGTAATAGATTGGGCTACGCTGCGCTAGTCGCTCGGCTATAGCCAACGTATGCACCCACTGTGCGGGCAGGCCGTAAATGTTGTCACGTACATGTTAAATTCCGCCGGAACATTGCCGCATTCAAACGCAGAGATGCTATCATTTGGCTTTCCGAGCCGTCAACGAAATACCGCTAGGTTACCACTGAGGCCAACTCCCAGGACCTACAATTGCCGGGTCTTACGAGTGTCGAGGCACGGTGGTTGATCTGGCAAACAGGGTTAGCCTTTCCAGGCTCAGTGGAATATAGGAAAAGATTACCGAAGGCGGGTGGCTATGAATCAGGAAATAATAAAGAAGCTGGTGACCGAGCTAATAACGTCGGACCAGATGCTGGTTGTAATAGATTCTGGTGGGGCTGTTAGCGAAATGCACGTCAGAGACATGCCGGCACCCGAATACAAGGGCCAATGGGCCACCATTGAGTCTCAGGACTGGCATGTGCACCTGAATATGGCAACTGTGGACGGAGTGCAGTTCGTGGAGAACTCCGACCAGACCCATGATGTGATGCCCAAGCTTTTCTACGTTAGGCTTTCGTCGGGTGACGGCGTAACGCTGATCCGCTTCTACTTTCCCAACCCTTGGCTGGACGATGACGAAAGCCCTACGGAGTTTCAGCCGGAACGGTTGCAGTACTTCGAGGATTTTCGAGACCGCTACGTTGGGACTGATGGAATCGTATTCGTTCGTCGCGGAGGCGGCAAGGACAGGTACTTCGCAGACGTTGCCGGCATCGCGGCGGAGGTTTAACGTGAGCGTATGTGACATCGGAGGATCCCTATGACCAGCCCATTGGAAGGCATCAGAATACTCGACCTCACGCAGGTCCAGGCCGGACCGTCGTGCACTCAGTTGCTGGCTTGGCAGGGCGCCGACGTCATCAAGGTTGAGGAGCCCGGCGTGGGCGACCGAACACGGCATGAACGGGCCACCGATCCGGACGTGGACAGCTTTTACTATCTGATATTCAACTCCAACAAGCGCAGCGTGACCTTAAATCTTAAGACGGAAGAGGGTAAAGCGCTGCTGCTAAAGCTGGTTGAAGTGTCGGATATCGTTGTAGAAAACTACGGTCCGGGACGCATGGATATGTTCGGCCTAGGGTACGAGGTGCTGAAGAGGGCCAACCCTAAAATTGTCTATGCCACAATCAAGGGCTTCGGGACGTACGGCCCCAATGCTCATATCAAAAGCTTTGAGCACATAGCCCAGGCCACGGGCGGCGCGATGAGCGCGAACGGCAATACAGGAGGCGACCCGACCTTCGTCGCCCCGGGTGTAGGAGACTCAGGTACGGGGCTGCACTGCGCCATAGGTATGCTGGCCGCCCTGCGACAGCGCGACCAGACCGGCGAGAGTCAGATGGTCGAGGTTTCTATGCAGGATGCCGTGGTAAACCTCATGCGCATCCGCATAATGGACACGTTGATCAACGAAAAGCCTGTAACCCGCAATGGCAACCGCGCCTGGGGCGGCCCCAGTCTGATCTACCCATGTCTGCCCGGTGGAACTGACGACTTCGTGGCATTGATACTGGCCGGAGACTCCTGGGATACGCTGCTGGCGTTGGCTGCCCGGTCCGATCTCATTGGAGATGAGCGCTATGCCACAAAAGAGGCACGAGATAGGCGACCAGACGAGGTGGAAGCCATTGTCACCTCCTACACCATGACCAAGGGTAAGCACGAAGTCATGTCTGAACTGGCTGGGCTTGGCATCCCGTGCGGCGCAGTGCAGGACACTTTAGAAGTGCTGCAAGACCCCCACCTGAGGGCTAGGGAAATGCTGGTGGACATGGACGACCCCGCTCGCGGCAAGTACGTCGCCATGGGGAACCCCATTAAGATCGCGTCAAATCAGGTGAAGGTGGAGCCTCCACCGCTGCTGGGAGAGAACTCTGACGAGGTGCTGTCCAGCCTGTTAGGGCTTGGGGAGCAGGACCTAGCCACCCTTCGAGCCTCGGGGGTTATCTGACATTCTTAGGCATTTTGGATACCCGGTAGCGTAGGTTCCTATATAGGAGGTCCTATATAAATCGAGCATGGCCTGGCACAAAAAGTCGGTCATGGGGGACGTAGTTATGGAAGTTAGTTCGTCTCCGCCGTCGTGGCTCAAAGGACAATGAAACCAGACCTGGCACTTTTGGCGCAAAGCGAAAAAAGGGTGATATGCCGCAATGAACAAAAATCCTGATCCCGTAGCCATACCCCGTGAATTGCTGGTGAGGGCTTTTCACGAATCAAGAGCGGCCTTCCCTGCGGAATGCTGCGGATGGATGGCCGGGGCCGAGGAAGGGGCCGTTAATTCCATTCGCCCCTGCGCCAATCAACAGGACAGGGGTGGGCACCCCATAGCGGCGGAGCGAGGTTCGGAGACGGCCTACGTTATTGATGGCGATGAACTCCTGGAGCTAAACCGCAGCTTCGATGGCGATATTCCGGCTCGAATCATCTACCACTCCCATCCCAATGGCATGGCATATTTGTCTGAGACAGATCGCTCGGTGGCCACAAGCCCCTGGGGTGACGGACCGGCTTATCCTGTGCAACAGCTAGTTGTGGGCATAGACCACGAGCGAGTTGTTGAGGCTGCCCTCTTCGCGTGGTCTGACGACGCAGGTGAATTCGTAGAAATAGCCCGCTTCGAGGGCGGCAACGTCTGATTCCTCGCAGGCTCACTTTTGGCCTTTGGAGTTATCTGCACCTTCGTTTCAGGAGGGAACTAACGGATGTACTAACGTTTATTGGTACGCATGTAACATGCCCTCGCACCCAACGCCGGGTATAGTGAACTGGAAACGCTTGTCTACGAAGCTAATGAGGTGCTAAAATCGGGCCTGCCGTGAATCTCATTTGAGTGGAATATTGTTCTGTGAAGGAGCCCGAGCAGGCATCGCCCTCGCGGTTCCGGACTGTTTTCGTACGAAGGGAGACTTGTCAGTTTGGGAAGTATCAATGTAGCGATAATAGGGGTAGGCAACTGCGCCTCGTCCCTCATTCAGGGTATACATAAGTACGAAAACGTAACCAACGATTCTGGGGATATCCCAGGTTTGATGCACCCGGTTCTAGGTGAATACGGTATTGGTGACATCAACGTTGTGGCAGCATTCGACGTGGACGCCAGCAAAGTTGGTAAAGACCTCTCAGAGGCGATTTACGCCACGCCCAACAACACGAAGAGGTTCTTCGATGTTCCCCACACCGGCGTGACGGTTCAGCGCGGCATGGTTCACGACGGCATCGGCAAGTATATGTCTGAAATTATTACCAAGGCTTCCGGTCCTACAGACGACGTGGTCGGCATTCTTAAGGAGCGAGAGGTAGACGTAGTAATTAACTACCTGCCTGTTGGTTCTGAAGAGGCTACCAAGTGGTATGTCGAGCAAATTCTCCAGGCGGGTTGTGGCTTCATTAATTGTGTGCCCGTCTTTATCGCCAGCGGCGAGGGCAACTACTGGCAGCGCCGTTTTAAAGAGGCAGGAGCCCCTATTATTGGAGACGACATTAAGTCCCAGGTAGGCGCAACTATCGTTCACCGAGTGCTGACCAGGCTCTTCATGGACAGGGGCGTTCAGTTGGACAACACCTATCAGCTAAACTTCGGTGGCAACTCCGACTTCCTGAACATGCTGGAGAGGGAACGTCTCATTTCCAAGAAGGTATCCAAGACGCAGGCTGTGACCTCTCAAATGGATCATGCGCTGCCTGACGAACAGGTTCACGTTGGCCCCAGCGACTATGTGCCGTGGCTTTCTGACCGTAAGTGGGCCTACATTCGACTGGAAGGTACAACCTTCGGCGATGTGCCTTTGAACGTGGAACTCAAGCTAGAGGTATGGGATAGCCCTAACTCCGCCGGGGTAGTAATAGACGCCATCAGGTGCGCAAAGATTGCCAAGGATAGAGGGCTTAGCGGCCCTATACTTGGGCCTTCTTCCTACTTCATGAAGTCGCCGCCGGTGCAGTACACCGACGACGAAGCCCGCCAGCGAGTTGAGGACTTCATCCAGGGTAAAGAGTAGGCATTCTGGCGCTCGGCCACCTGTCATTTCTTTTGGACGTAGGGACAACCTAAGGCGAAATTTAGGGGGGTACGTCTTACCTTCGAGGTATGATTAATGAACCGCCCAGCCAAAATAGCGCTAGTATCACCATACGACCACGCTTTCTTTGGCGGTGTGCCTGACCACATCAACAGCCTGGCGGGTCAGTTTCGCCAGTGGGGCCACACCGTCAAGATAATCGCCCCGTGTTCGGATCCATCCCGAGTGGAGGACAAGGACTTCATTCCCATGGGTCGTCCGGTGCCAGTGCCCAGTGGTGGATCCATTGCCAGAGTCTCCTTTTCCGTGTGGCTTCGTCCCAGAATCAAGCATCTTCTTGATGAGGAGGCCTTCGATTACATCCACCTGCACGAGCCGTTTGCCGGGCTAGTAACCGCCAATGTCCTCAGTCAGTTGAACCCCATGACATCTATTGCGATAGGTACCTTCCACACCAATGGTGGAACTCGGCTTTACAAGGTGGGCTTCAAGCGCTTGGCTGTTCCTTACAATCGTAAGTTGCGGGGCCGCATCGCCGTGTCGGAGTCAGCCCGCGAATTCATCAACCGACAATTCCCAGGTCATTACGAAATCATACCCAACGGCATCAAGGTGGATGATTTCGACCAGGCGGAGCCTCTGCCACACCTGCAGGACGGCAAGATAAACTTGCTGTTTGTGGGCCGTCTGGAAAAGCGCAAAGGCCTGAAACACCTGCTAGGGGCGTTCAGCAAACTCAAGTGGGAGTATCCCCAGTTGCGATTGCTTGTGGTGGGTCCCGGCAAGCCTGATGCAGAGTCATATCGCATCATAAGCGAGCGCAATCTGCAGGACGTGGAGTTCGTCGGCAAGGTATCTGAGGAAGACAAGGCTCGTTACTACAAGTCAGCGCACATCTTCTGCTCGCCAGCGACTGGTAAGGAAAGCTTTGGGATAGTGCTACTCGAGGCCATGGCTGCCGGAACGCCGGTAGTGGCGACCAGAATTTCAGGCTACTCGGGTGTAATTTCTGATGAGAAGGATGGCCTGCTGGTGCCTCCGAAGGATGATGAGGCTCTTGCTGGCGCCATTGCCAGGATAATTTCAAACAGAAGCCTGGGACTTGCTCTCTCCGCCAACGGCAGGGCAAAGGCCGAGGCCTTCAGGTGGGAGAGGGTAGCCGGGAGCGTCCTCGAATACTACGAAACTTTGACCCCGTCTTCCAAAGTGGCCATCTCCTAATGCTCGCTATATGCTAATGTTTCTTTCGTTCCTCCCCAAAGTAATCTCTCCCACACTGGCTATCTTTTGAACAAGGCTCGTACCGCCGCGCGCCAGATTCTTTCCGAATATGTTGAAATCCCTGTGGCCTCTGTATTGGCCAAAATGGGGATCAGTCCTAATGCTATTACCATAGCCGGGCTAATCGGCGCAGGCATAAGTGGATACATAATCGCCGTGGGCAACCTCTGGGTCGGGGGCATAGTGATGCTGGTGGCTGGCATTCTAGACCTGTTCGATGGCGCGCTGGCCAGAGCAACCGGTAGGGCATCGAGGTTCGGCGCTCTGCTGGATTCGGTCGTAGACAGGCTATCGGAGATCGTGGTCTTACTGGGCCTGCTAATCTACTACCTTGGTGCCTCGTCATCAACAGGCGTTGTCCTCGTGTACCTGGCCGTTACTTGCTCCGTTATGGTTAGCTACCTTCGCGCTCGGTCTGAAGGGCTTGGCATAGAAAATCGAGGCGGCATAATGACGCGTCCAGAACGGGTCGCTCTTCTGGGCATTGGGCTGATCGTAGCTCACTGGGTCCCGTTTTTTATGCTAGCCGTTTTGGGACTTATTGCGGCCCTCGCGCTATTTACCACTGGCCAGCGTCTTTTCCACACCTGGCGCAGCCTCCGCAACGAAGAAGGGCAGACCTAACCATTCGGTCTAGCCATCATCGCCCCTTCTCCAATACTAAAATGCCAATGATTCCCATAGCCTGTCTTCATTGGGCTACGTTACAATATTTATTGGGCGCCCTTTTAGATCTGATAATTCGTGGTGCTGTGCCGTTGGAGAATTTCCTTCAGCACGTCCTTAAGCTGGGGCGCCGAAAACACGGACCGGGCATGGCTGCCCAATCACTTCGGCCGGAAGAGCCTTATAGGCTGGGTGCCGGAATAGAATCTTACTGAGAAAAGTATAGGTGACGACCTGTGAGGTTGATGTTGGGAAGAATCAGGATCTTATTGATAGCGACTGCGGCGGGGTTGCTGCTGTTTCAGACTGGCGCTGCGATGGCCCAATCAGGTGGCATCGAGGTTGTGTCATCCAGTGTGACCAGCGAGTTCCCGTCAGGTATAAGGTTCCTTCTGGAGGCTCGCTCCGAAATCGATATCGAGGAGATCGCCGTCCGATTCAGGATTGGAGAGCAGACTCGAGGGGAATATAACTACCTTGAGTTTGAGCAGGCAGGGCAGGTAGTGGATTCCGAGCTTTTCTTTCGCACGAGTACCGGCGCCAAATACATACCGCCAGGAACTATCATACGATTCAACTTTGAGATAACGGATGTGGATGGCAATCAGCTAGATACCGAGCAGGAAGAGTTTATCTACGAGGATGTCCGCTTCCAGTGGAATGAGATTTCTGACGGCGCGGTGACTGTAGCCTATCACGGCCCCGTTCTTCGCAGGGCGGAGGCGATATTGGATGCGATCATCGAGACAAACGGCATTATGGGTCCGATTCTCGGCGCCGACTTGGAAGAGCCCATCCGGGTAACGGTCTACAATAATGTGCCTGAGATGCTGGATGCCTTGCCGCCGGGTAGCACAACCATCCGACGTGAGCTGGTCACCGAGGGCCAGGCCTTCGTGAACGTCGGCACATTGCTTGTGTTGGGCAGCGGTAACCAGGCCAGGGGCACCGCCGCCCATGAGGTGACTCATATACTTACGCATCGGGCGGGGGACAGCGTATTCCGGAACGTGCCGCAGTGGCTAGACGAAGGCTTGTCGGAGTATGGAAACCTTGAGCCTGGCATTTCCTACGACATTGCATTGCAGTATGCGCTGGCGAACGATAGGTTGCTTCCGATCACCTCAATGCCGGCTTTGCCTGGCAACCCCGAGGATGTCATTATCTTCTATGGTCAAGCCAGAAGCGTCGTGCAGTTCATGGTGTCGGAATACGGCACAGATACGATGGGCGAGCTCATGGCAACTATGAAAAGCGGCACCAACGTTGACGATGCGATTTTGGAGGTCTACGGAGTAAGTCGGGTGGAGCTTGAAAACCTGTGGCGGGACACCCTGGGCGCACCGGAGTTCGTACCTCCGAACCTTGACGGTCTATTGCCAACGCCCATACCTGCGCCTGTAATTGAGCTATTCACCATTGATTCGCTGCGGGAAACCGGGGCTGCGGCGACACCTGAAGCCGTGGAAGAGCCAACGCCGACCGCAGAGCCGGAACCAACATCTATCTTGGCTCAGCAGGCCACCTCTGAGGCAGTTGCTAAGGCTCCAGACGAGCCTGAGGACCCTGCGCAGGCAGGTCAACCGGCTGGCGGGGCGTGTGGAGTGCCCATGGACGGCGGCTCAACTGAACTGTTCACCCTGGGAGGGCTTTTGGGCCTGATAGGCCTTAGAGTTCGAAAAAAGAGGTACTCGCCATAACAAGGTAGTCGATAATTCGTCGCGAATAATGAAAAAGAGCCCCGACTTATGTCGGGGCTCT